>CAYWKX010000024.1:12569-14230 GCA_964459185.1 uncultured Muribaculaceae bacterium
AAATATGTTTCATAAAATTTAGGTTAAACCATATTCGACCACTTATATTCCTACATGCTTTTATCATTCGAACTCAAATGTCCCATTATCTTCAACCTAATTAATAAATAATCATATGGCAGACATTCACAAAAACGCACTCAAAGTGCCCGTTATAATCCGCCTTTACCGATGCTTGTTATAATAACAAAAAACATAAAGAAATCAAAATATTAATCTCAAAATCTTTTAATATATGTTATAATGAATTTGCGGTGATTTTATGAAGATATCAGTTAATATGCTTTCTATAGCAGATACAGTAAAAGGTCAAGGCGTAGAAACGGCATATAACGAGCTAGTTAAATTGTTAAATAAATATGGCAAAAAAGATATAGAGGTATTTATAAATAAAGGCCTTAATTATGATGTATTGCATTTGCATACAACTGATCCTATTGGATACTTAAAGCAAAGACTTAGTAAACACACCTCATTAACTTATGTTCATTATATGCCTAATACATTAGTTGGAGCCTTACGATTACCTAAAATAGCTCTTAATACCTATGCATGGTGGACCAAAAAGTGCTATTTAAAATCGGATTATTTGGTAGTGGTAAATCCTACTTATATAGATGAATTGATTAAGATGGGCTATAAAAAAGAACGTATTTTTTATATTCCAAACGTTGTATCAAAAGATAATTTCTATAAAATGGATAGAAAAGATATTTTGAAATATAGAAAGAAGTACGGATTTAAAGAAACTGATTTTATAGTAATTTCTGTTGGACAGCTTCATAAGGGTAAAGGTGTACTTGATTTTTTTGAAGTTGCAAAGAATAATCCAGATATAGAGTTTTTATGGGTCGGTGGGTTTGCTTTTAAAAAGTTTATGGAAGGTTATGATAAAATAAAAAAAGTTTATGATAATCCACCAGCTAATGTACATTTTACTGGGATAGTAAGTAGAAGTGAAGTGAATATTTTATGTAATATTAGTGATGTGTTCTTCTTACCATCACATTATGAATCTTTTGCTTTAGTAGCTCTTGAAGCTGCTATTACTGAAAAGCCACTAGTATTAAGAAATTTGGATACTTATAAAGATATTTATTATGATTATTATTATAAGTGTAGTAGTAATGAATCCTTTAGTGATGCAATCAGAACATTAAAAAGTAATAATAAGATTTATAATGAATATGTTAGAAAAAGTAGAGAATTAGTTAAATTATATGATGAAAAAAACATATATAAAAAGTGGTTAAGTTTATATAAAAAAATAACAAAATGATTTTTATTATATATTTTTATTCTCAGATGTCAATCCTTTTTAATATTGGTTCAGTAGCTTTCAAATCTCGTTAAATGAATAAGTTTCTTTAGTAGTTGGTATATAGAAATGATTACCCTGTATATCATTAATCGGATATTTCCACAAAACGATTATTTTATTGCTATAAGTAAGTTCATAAATAATGGGATCAACGCTTTTAATATTTGTTCTTTCGATTAGTAATGTTTAACCATTATTTACTTTAATGTTAGTAGGTTTAGTATTTGTAATCATTTTTAATACATCATAACTTGGCTTTAGAGTGGCTAAAACTTTGAATGGTAACATAAAAATATCTCCTTTCCTTTATTCAAAGAAAGAAGATATTAGTTCTATATAA
>CAYWKX010000025.1:0-14181 GCA_964459185.1 uncultured Muribaculaceae bacterium
TTACTAAAAATATTACTCATATTAATAACGCTATTAGGTATGATAGGCGCATTAACTAAATTATAACAAGAAGAAAAAGTACCACTCATATCAGTAACACTATTAGGTATGATAGGCGCATTAATTAAACGATTACAATAAGAAAAAGTACCATTTATACTAGTAACACTATTAGGTATGATAGGCGCATTAACTAAATTATAACAAGAAGAAAAAGTTTGATACATATTAGTAACACTATTAGGTATGATAGGCGCATTAATTAAATTATAACAATAATAAAAAGTAGATGCCATATTAGTAACACTATCAGGTATGATAGGCGCATTAACTAAACGATTACAATAAGAAAAAGTAGATGCCATATTAGTAACACTATCAGGTATAATAGGCGCATTAACTAAACGATTACAATAAGAAAAAGTAGATGACATATTAATAACACTATTAGGTATTATAGGAGCATTAACTAAATTGCTGCAAAAAGCAAAAGTTTGATACATATTAGTAACGCTATTAGGTATGATAGGCGCATTAACTAAATTATAACAATAAGAAAAAGTATTTATCATACTGATAACACTATTTGGTATTATAGGCGCATTAACTAAGTTATAGCAAAAAGCAAAAGTATTAGTTAATGATAGTGTATAGATAGGAATTCTAGCAACTTCTTTTAAATTGAAACAACGAGTAAAAGCTGAGCTAAGATTAAAAACTATCCCACGATTTATAATTTCGGGTGGCAGATCTATAAGTTCTGCACCACTAAATATAGTATTAAAGAAACCTATACCGTAATTAGAAGTATTAAAAAAAGAACTATTAATTTTAGAGGTATTAAAAGTAGGATAATTTATTATTTTTTTAATCCACGATAACCTACTATCTAAAGGCCAACCGTCGGTGCGATAACCAGTGAATGAATAAGAATCTGAGAACTGAAAAGTTGGATTACTTAAATAATTAGGTAAATATTGATTATAATAAACTGGAACTTGATAAGCTGGAGTTATAAGATTTCCAATAAAATCAACTGAACAATTTTGAAAATCAATTGTATTATATAAATTATATGAGCTAAAAGCCTCTAAAACACTAAGAGCTTCTGAACCAGTGATATTTATATTTTTATATATTATTTTATCTTCAGATAATTGGACATAATACCCAGAAGGCTCTGTTAATCTAGTTAAAGTATTAACTTGTATCCAATTACTACCATCCCAATAGGTTAAAATTTCTGACATATATCCTCCTTTATAAGGCGGCAGTATTTATCCACAAATCATTCAATTGAGGATGAGCAGGTGGATTATTTCCTACTGCAATATTTCTTATCCCTTCTTTACTAATATTTCCTACTTGCCTAATACCATTTTCGTCTATTATAAATTTCATTCGATCTCCATTGCTAGCTTTACAATAATCAATACAAAATCCATCAGTTATTTTATATATAAAACTTTTACCATAGTCAGATACTCCTGTTCCAACACCCAATTGGATTTTTGGAATCATATCTCCATCATCGTCAAAAAAGCTATAAGATGATTTAACTAATGTTTCTTCTATAGTTTTTACTTGAACAATATGTTCTTCTTCTGTTGTTTCAAATAGTTCTCCACTTAATAAAGCTAAAGACCAACTCTCGTATCCTTCAGAAGAGTAACCAGACGAAGCATAATAATAACGAAGATCCTCACCCAAAATAATTCTATCAGTATCGTATCCTTTATTGGGCGCCCATATTGTCGCCAAGGACAATGGATTGATAATAGAGTAAAAATTATAAGCATTGGCTCCTCTAACATTACCATAATATACTTGAACATCAATCGAATTAATATTAATAGTAAAATTAACTGGGGTTAATGATAAAGTTTGTGAAATCATTTGCATTTCTTGGTTTTCGATGTGAATATAATTCCTGATAGTTGATGTATTTCCAATAATATCGCCAGTTACTTTTATACCAGTGATATAATCAGAAAAATTAGTGTTAACAATTTCAGCATACAATACAGAAATCCAAGCATTAAGAACACTAGCAGTATCTGCCGCAATAGAAGTTACATCTAAGTATTCTGAAGAAATCTTATCATCTTCCGTTAGAACTGAAACACCTTTAATTTTAAAATCTTCAGCGTCTACAATTCCCTTAAACATAGCGCTGCCTTCTCCATCTATATAAAACATTAAGGCATCGTCTGAATTTCTTTTAGCAGAAAACAGATAAGTTGTAGGACTTGAACCAATAGGGTGTGCACCTAATTGAATATCATAAGCTCCATTACCAGTTTTAAGATATAAGCCATCCCAGTCTAAAGAAAACATCTTAGTTCCAGTTTTTTGGCCATATATACCATCTTGATTAAATCTTACAAAACTAGTGTTGTCCATTGAAGTAAGCGCGCCCGCGATACCAGCATATTTATACGCGTATAATCCAGTACTATCCCATGAGAAAGAGGGATATGAACCACTTATAATATTAATTTTTCCTACGTCAATTTGTCCTGCAAGAAGAAGATTGGTATTAATTCCATCTCCAGTAATGCCTGTTTTCCAATTAGTACCAGTATCATTAGATACGAATATACCACCAGAAACAATTTTAATCATTTTTGTAGCATCATTTAAATCTGTTAATGTAATACCAGATTTATTAATTAAAACATCTTCCGTTTTAGATCTAGAGAGAATAAGTGAATTATTAATTAATGCTGATTGAAGAGCATCAAAAGTCACTTCACCAGTCGCAGTAAAATTATTTGCACGCGCATAGATATCTTCATTTAAACTATAAGACTGAACAGTAGCAGTTACTCTTTGAAATAGTTCATCAAATTGATTTTTATAGTTTCGAATGGTAATTTTATTATCCTTTGGACTATCTAAATTGCTTTCAATTTCTGCAATAATTACTTGCTCTCGATATGGTCTAGAGTATCCATGTAAATCTGGAGTTGTATATCCAAAATATTCTACATCTTCAATATAAGTAATATCCCCAATATTATAGTTGAAATCTTCATAGCCAGTAAGAATTGCTAAATCAACTACATCAATAGTATACTCAACGTTTGGACGAGAAGATTCAAGTAACACATTCTGAGCATCATAATAATATGCGTCATTATTAGTATAAGTTTTATCTCCTTCCCAAATTCCTTCTTGAAGAAAGCGTGAATATTTATTATTAAACGCAGTATCTAAAAGTACTTTCTGCGCGAGGATGCTCGCTTGAGCCGCATCAGAAGCTTCTTTTTGTGCTTTATATACTGCTAGTTGATTCTGATAAGATAAAAGAGTTGCTTGATTATCAGCTAAAGTTTGAACAGCAACTGGATAAGCAGTTTGATAATTTAAAAGCGCATCAGAACTACAAACTCCACCATTGTAGGCTTTAACTAAATCATCAACAACTTCTTGCGCGGCCGCTATTGCGTCAGTCATAGCAGCAACATTCTCTTCATAAATAGCAATATATGTATCTAAACTAATTGCTAAATCATTATAGCTATTATAGGCGTCATTAAGAATTCCTAAATTAGTTAAATACCCAATTCCAGTTGAACCATTTATAGTATATAAATCATAAATCAGTTCCTCATGACTTGGAATTAATCCAACTTGAGAATAATAATCTAAATTAATTAAAAATTCTTCTCCACTAATATTGCTATTAGAATAAGCAATGGAACAAGCGCCAGTAGATAAGTTATCATTTTCAATTGGCGTTACAAACATTTTAGTAGCAAGTTCTTTTGAAATTATGTTTCTTGTAATACTTACAAGATTAACTCCATAAGTAAAACCAGCCCACTGAGTTGAACCAATTGTATCTACAAAACTAATTTGTTTTGAAAGTATTCGGCCATTGGCGTCATGAGCAATATCAAAGCGCGCCCATACTTCAAACAATTCAGCAATAGATTGAATAAGATTAAATCTATTAGATTTGCTCGCTTCAAGTGTTCTATATTTTTCAGAACTAGGAATTATAACAGGAGTTAATCCAACTTCATTATCTGCTTCAGTTAAAACTGTTCCATCATAATAAAAATAATGTTGAACTTCTCCAACTACTAAATCATCCAAAGGATCGTCTGAAATTACTTCTGTGCTAAGATATCCATAATAAACCACATTACTTCCAGATTTTTCATAAACAGTAACATATCTTTCAACTTCACTATTCCATTCCACTTGATATGTTGAAACAATTCGATAACCACGATATGGAGTATAGTCATAAGTGGGAGTTCCCCAAGTATTTCTTGGAATAGTATAATTACATAGCTTATTAGATATGACATTTCCATTTGCCAGAATTAAATCATCAACTGTACCAGGAATATAAATAACTTGAATAGTTGTACTTGTTGTATTTATTATTTCATAATATGGTACATAAAGTACAGTATCACTTGGAAGATTTGCTATATCAGTTGGAGTGCCAGCTATTGTGTCAATACCTGTTAAGTTAAGTAAAGAAGTAGTAGTAACTGAAAACAAAGTCTCTTCAACAGCTTCGGTTAAATCAGCAGATACCGCGCCCATTGTCCATTCAGTTCCATTCAGAACCGCGGCCGCAAGTTCAGTAATCTTACCAGTAGAATTATTTAAATCCATTGAGAAGGTAAGACTTTGTCCTGTTTTAGCTAATTCATTAATAGGAAGAAATTGACAAGAATATGAAAAAGATATTTCTTTTCCACGATTCTCTTTTATATCTTTAATAATAAAATCAAACCATCCACCGTTAATCCCATCATTATATTGAGGACAATAGAGTTTAACCTTTACTTCATTAAAAAGATAAGGAATAAGATAGTTGTCTTCTTTAATTCCGGTTTCTGGATCAACGTATCTTGTATACATATTAAAAGAAAATGTAATTTCCCCATTAGCACTTCTACTTAAGATGGGTTGATAGGCGCGCCCAAGAAACTCCATATCGTGCGCGCCTATTTCAACAACTTTTGTTTCATCCCAAGATGAACCATTCCACTCATCTTTCCAAATTTCAATTCTATATTCTGTTTTTAAAAGATTCATTTTACTCACCCCTTAAAGGTATTTATACGGATACTCAATACTCGCATTGCTTACGCCGGCAATTATCATATTTAATGTTTCAGTAGTATCTACTGGAATCTTAAATAAATTTCCGTCTATTAAAATATTATTAACTACTGTGGTTCCATTTTTTATTAGACGCTTTTTAGTGTCTACAGTAATTGTGCTTCCATTTGTAATATTTAATGTATTTAAAATATAACCCTCACTATCAAGTATTACAATAATTTGATCTCCTGCTGTTCTATCTACAGTTAAAGTTAAAATAGAATCAACAGCAACATCTCCAGAATTATAAAGTGGAATTATTCCAGTATTATAAGTATCATAATAATCAACATTGTCAACTTTCTTTGAAAGTAAAAGTTTACTTGCTGCGCTCCATTCTGCAATATTTGTATCATCATATTCTGATAAAAACTTATGCACAACGTAGCCATATGGATCATAAGAAGTAAATGTAATAGAAGCTTCACCCTTATATATGCGCTCATCAGGACTATCTTCGAAAGTAATAAATTTAAAATCTATATTCCCAGTTGGGCGCGCGTAGTATTGAATATAAGGTAGTTCATCAAATATAAGTGGAGCAACTATTCCATTGCAGTGCAACCAACTAGACATTTCACGAAGTTCTTGTTCTGTTACCGTATCAAAAGCCAATGAAAGATTAAATGTAGTATTTTTAAAAGTAGATCCAAAATAATATACACCATCTATTCCATCAACGTCTACTGTAACATCATTGGTAGTAGGCAACAGGGAACGAGAATACCTGTTGCTCCTACTTACAACGTATAATCCAAACTGTGAGGAGTGGATTCCATTAAAACTGAATCCTACATAATCTAATTTTTCGATATTTGATCTCATTATTACTACCTCACTTTATTGATTAAATTTACATTGCGATAGTTAGAACTATTCACAATTTCTTGCTTTACCTTCTCTACCATTTGTTCTACATCATAATCATCACCAAGTTCAGCAACTTCGATTGTGATGTTAATGTCTCCCATAACAGTGGTTCCGCCACCTTCTGGAGTTTCACTGGATGCTCCATTATAAGTGATTGCTGAAGATAAAAGTTGTGCAAGGGTTTGGAAATTGTGTGTATCATCTGCGCTTAGGAATGCTTCGGGGTCTGTTGTACTACCATGAACCATTGCTAATCCAGTATAATCAACTAGTCCTCCTTGTGAGAACCCTCTAGTTGCTCCAGATGGTAGTCCTTCTCCATCATACTTGAACTTAGCGACTACAATTTGCCAGAATAAAGCTTTTACTTTTTCAGATAGATCAGTACGATCTTTAACATATTTGTTATACCAAGCAAGCGCGCCCTCAGCACCGAAACTTGAGATTTGCCGTGCGCCTAAGGCGTAGGTTTCTCCACCAGAAGCTGTTGGATTCTCAGACGTAATACTACTAAGGGCTCGCCTTGCAGCTTCAGCTTCTGCATGAGCGGCCGATTGTGCAGCAGTCATTCCACCTGTTGCACGAATTAATCCAGACAATGCACTTGCGGTATTAATAGTATCTTGCCAACTTTGAATATATTGTTGTTGAGCCGTAGCTGTAGCAGTCATATATTCAGTATCATTCTGCATAAACCAAGACATTAACTGATCATAACCTTGAGCCATAATTTCGTTTGCCCTTTGATTATAATAAGTCATAGACTCTTCTCTATCTTTCTGAAAATTATTTAGCTCTTCAAGTTCTTCATCATATGCATCAGAACGAGTTTTTGCTTGTTCCTCAAGATTAGTAACCATGTCATCGGTTTCTTGATCTGCTAAGTCTTGTCTTTGTTGAGTAATTTCTTCTTCTAAAGCAAGAATTTCAGAAGCATAGATTCCAGAAGTATCTCTCTTTAAAAGAGCTAATCTTTTTTCTTTCTTTGCTAAATCAGAATAAGATTCTTCTTTATCTCTAGCTTTACGACGTTTATCAATATTATCTCTTAATGCTTCTAAATAGTCATTATCAGCTTTTTTAAGAGCATCATATTTCTTTTGCGTATTTTCAATTTCTTTTTGGTGTTGCTCTATTAGGATATCAATTATTTTTTGCTCTAAATCAAGATACGCTTGTTGAGATTCCTCTAATAGGTCTAATTGTTTCTGTTGAGCTTTCATCCACTCATCAGAATTTTCAGCAATAGTCTCACTTAAATCTTCATAGGCACTAATTTGATCATCAATAGTCTTTTGAGTTGTAGGAGATAGATCCTCGATAAGACTTTTGTTTACCATTAGTTGCCCATTCACAACTTTTAATGCTTCTCCATATCCAGCCATATTAATATCATTTATTAATTTTGCTTGATCTGCACGAAGAAGATTATTATATTCATGAAGTTTATTTTGCAGTTCTTTATAATACTTAATAGTTTCATCAATATTAGCACGGTATTGCTTAGGAGTTAAATTACCTTTCTCCCTAGCTTCAGATAGTTTTTCAAGTTTATCTTGTAGAGCAGAAATAGCCTGAATTTCATTATAATACTTATCCGCCTTAGTACTATAATCATCCTTCTTACCACCCCCACCTTTCTTACCACCGCCAAAACTTCTATTGAAGACAGTTTTTCCAACAGGTTTTAACATCCTAACTGGTTGATCTATCCATCCACCTACTCCCCAAGGAGTAATTAAAGTAGGTACGGAGAGAATTTCAGTAACAACCTCAAACATACCACTCTTAACTAAGGCATCTGTTGCTTCTTGACCAAGTTCAGCAACAGTTGTTAAACCATTCATTAAGTTGCTAAGATCAGCATTACTTCCAACTTGTAAAAGAATTTCTTCTGCCAAAGCAGCTTGTAATTCTTGAAAGGCAGTATAACTTCCTTCTGAGGCCTGTCTAATAAGATCAATATTCTCAGCTACAAATTCGGCGCCAATTCCTTCACCAAATTGAGAAGCAATTCCTTGCATTGCGGTTAAGAAATCTTGACTTGATTCATTAACACCTTCAATACTATCTAAATAATCAGAGACATTATCTTTGATTTCTTCTAGTTTTTCGGCAGTTTCTAAATCATTAACTTCATTCATTACCGAGATATAATCTTTAGTACTCTCATTGACATTATCAATTCTATTAGAAAGTTGAGGATACTTTTTCTTAATAGCATCAATTTCAGCTTCTGTTAACTCAAAACCAATAAGGACTAATCTATTACTCTTAGCAAGCTTTTGACTCTTAGCTATTGCAGAATCAACTGCTGTTGCGTAAGCTTGCATTCCTCCTAAGTCAACAACCTGTTGAGCTATTGTAGCTTGTTGTTGGAAAGTATTGATTCCAGAAAAATAATCTTTAGCAGTTCCATAGGAAGTCCGCTCATCAGATGTCATACCAGAAGTAACATCTTCACCCTGTTGTTCCCGTTGCATTAAATCCATGAGATTTGCAACAGATTGTGTTACTGAAAGAGCTTCTCCAGCAATCTCACTCATCTCTGTTTGAATACCAGATCTATTAATTTTAATTGCTTCTTGAGCACTTTCTACTGCTGTTTGAGCAGCCTGTAAACGGATTTCATTCCAAGGAATCTCAGTACCGCTATAACCACCACTAGCTAAATCAAAACTAAAGTTATCAATACTAAATCCTAATTCTGTTCCATATTGAGACACTAGATCAATAACATCAGATTCGGTTAAGGTTCCTGTTTTACTCTTGGATTCAAGATTCGTAAGACCTGTTAAAGTTCCTATTAATGTTTGTAGACTAGCATTGGCTTCGTCTGAAGTATAACCTAATGTTGCTATTTGATTATCTAATTCAATAATGAAATCAGATGCAATAGTATCATATCCCATTTCATGAAGAGCATCCCTTACTGTATCTAGTTCAGTTATTGATGCAGTATCAATATTGAAATTCATTAATGATAATGCTAGCTTATTCGCATCTTCAATACTAGTAGTAGCAATAGTTCTAATAACATTCTGAATATTATCAGGAAGAGTACTTCCTATAATGATTTCACTAGCCGCAGTTAATGCCTGTCCCATACTACTAGCAGCATCTACACCCAAAGTAGTAAGAGCGGTATCGATACCTCCTTCTATTCCTTTAAAATAAGGAAGAAGTGCAGAGTAGGCATTATATTTTTCTTGCTCACCAGATTCAGCTATTATTCTAAAAACATCCGCAATTGGAGTATCTAACTGATTCTGAATTTGGGTTTTAACGTAAGCCACAATTTCATCTTCCGTATCAATGTCAGTAGGTTTATTTTTTATTGCTTCAGCAAATCCTACATTCATAATACTAGAAAGATCACTAATCATTGCCTTAGATAACTCTGGAATATCCTGTCCTTGAGCAGTTTTATCTGCAATATCTTTAACTATATTGACGCTAAAATTCCCAAGTTTATTTAGTTCGTTTTGTTGCTCGATTAAATTTTCTTGTATAATTCCAATAGATCTACGAATTTCGTTAGTATAGTTTATAACACTAGCACTATTTACCTTTTTAGGAAATTTTTCGGCAATTAAATTTTGGAACTCAATAAGATAATTGTCGACAGCTTTAATTGTCTCAGCATCAGGATTGGAAAGTTCTTCTTTAATCTTATCATCAAGAGCACTTAAATTATTATCTATAATATCATCTTCGAAAAACATTTCAGTATAAGCGTCAGATATTATTGCTTTATTGCCCTTATTTTCTCTAGCTCGCTCAATTTCATTGACGGCATAAGTAGCGGCGGCCGCGGAAGCTGTAATTGATTCTGCTTCGGCCTGACGTGCTAAAATTAGATCATTAAGACTTTTAGTATTAATTTGTAATAGACTAGTTTCAGTATCTCTTCCTATGACGATCCCATTATAACTCTTTCCCAATGTATCTTGAGCGGTAGCTAACTCTATGGTTTCTTCGGCAGTTAATGAAACGCCATCTTTTATTTTCTCTGTTAAGGTATTAACAGTTTTGCCTAGTTCCTCTAGATTAGCATTTTCAGAATTAAATTCACTTTGTTCTTGAGCCAGTTCACTAGCAATCTTTTTAGCTTTATCTAGTTGTGCCTGTGTATTTTCAGAACCATACTGTATTATCTCTGAAAGAACAGAAAACGTACCACCTAAAACAGCTCCTGCCGCCGTACCTATTGCAGAACCTACTGGACCCCATATAGAACCAATCGCTCCGCCAATTGTACTACCAACAGTTGCGCCAGTAGCGGCTACTGTCTTTCCACTAGCGGCTAGGGCTGTTGTTACAATTGTAGTAGCAGCATTTAACGCAAGAGAGAGCCCTTGTGCCTTAGCTGTTATTGTTTTACTAGTTTTATCAGATCCTATTGCACCGCCAACTACTCCTTTAGTACCAGCCGCAGAATCAATATTCTGCCCATTAGCTTTTACATCAATATTAGCTTCCCAATTAGCGTTGGCTAATAAAGAACGAATCTTACTTATCCAAGTCTGGATATTATTTTCGGTCGCCGCAGTAGTTTGTTGTATTGTTGAAGTAGCTGTATTAGCAGCATTTTTAAATAAGAATTCAAATAAGCCAGTAGAAGTTTTAACTACAGATTCAATAATTTTAACAATTCCTATAATAATAGGAACGAATACTACAGGTCCCATTTTTGCAAGATTTGATAGAACCTTCATTACATTATTAACAGCAGTTAATAGACCTCTAACAAATTCATTATTAATTAAATTACCAATGATAGATTCAAAATTAGCCTTAACCTGATTAGCTTTTGCTTGTACGCTATCTAGTGTCTTATTAAACTGAGAAGTACTTGCGCCTGCAGCGTCGTTCGCAATTCCAATAAGTTCCATTGTACGCTTATAGTTATCCATCATAGCGATGAAACGAGATTGCTGACGAGCACCAGCCGCAATTGTAGATATATAACGTTGAGTATTACGATCAAGACCTTCCCACTTACTAGCTAACTCTAGGAATACATCATCGACATCGCGCATCTGACCAGTGATACTATCTCTTAGAGCAACGCCAATTCCACGTAAGGCTGTTTCTACCTTATTAACATCAACCAATTCGCCTTCTTCGTCTTTGAAAGAACCAATGTTAGTTTTCATTTCAGTGAAACGAGCAATAATTGTCTTTAACGCAGTACCGGCAGTTTCAGGAGCCTCCTGAGTTGTTTCAATAATTTGTGATAAGAAGGCAGAAGTACTTTGAAGTGTCATACCAGCACTATTAGCAATTGAGGCAACCTTAGAAATAGCGACTGCTAATTGTTGAGTATCAACGGCAGACTTGGCAGCAAGCGCAGAATATACGTCAACAACTTCTGTAGCATTGTTCATGTCCATCTTGAAACCACGGATTGCAGATGTCATAGCTTCTGTTGAAGCTGAGTAATCCATATTAGCAATACGTGCCATCTTAATAGTTTCAGTTGTTAACTTCATAACCTCAGCGGTATCTAAACCTTGTTGGTAGTAGAGCGCAGAAGTTTCAATAGCATCGCTAGTAGTTGTACCTAATGATTGCGCCATGTCGTTATAGATATCAAATGACTTCCATAATTGTGAAGTAGTCTTATCCGTAACAACTGCGATTTGTGTAAATGCAGCATCAAGTTCAGAAATAGTTTTAATACTTTGTCTAATAAAAGTACGAAGTAAATTAAAAGCATTTGCTAAACCAAAGATTTGCGTGATTCTACTTTGAATACTTCGAAAGAATCTATCTCTTTCTCCTAGTTGAGTAAGAGTAGAAGCTCCTTCCTCCGCAGCATCAGAGACTCTTTCTAAAGCAGGCGCAGTCGTTTGCGCGGCTTCGCCAGCTTTTCTTAAACCAGCTTCAGCATTCTCAATTCCTGTCGCGACTAATTCTTTAAATTGTTCAGTAAGATCGGCGGCCTGTTGCTCATCTAGTTTTAATTTATCAGAAATTTGTCCAGCAGACTTAATAAGTTCTGCTCCCCAGTTTTGATAGGCTAGTCTTTCTTGATCTGTCTGTAGTTTAATAATAGCTTCGTCAGCTTCTCTTAAACTATTAGTATAACTTTCTACACTAGCTTTTATGGCCGCACTAAATTCAACCTTAGTTGACTTCTCTGTTAATCCTGTTGTATCAACAAGAGGAGATGCAACCAATTCTTTTTTAATAGCTTTATTAGCGTCAGTTCCTTTTGAACTCTTAAAACTATCTTGTAGTGCTAATAGTTTTACTTGTTCAGCAAGAATGTCAGTTTTCTTTTGTTCTGCCGCAAGAATTTGCTCATTCTTAGGAGCGCGACGTTCGATATACTCAGTGATTATCTTCTCATTGTCTAAGTTATTAGCAACGAAACTATAAATATCCTGTTGGGTCTTCTGAGAAATACCTAATTCTTTATTTTGCTTAATTTGGTTTTCAGGAGATAATCCTCCAACTAATGCTTGTTTTATAGCACCACCTTTAGCAAGTTTAGTCTTATACTCATTAATCTCACGAAGACTATCTTCAATAGTGTTTAATCTTTTTTGAGTAGCCTCATCAAAGAGAACGTCCTTAGAGGATATCTTTTTACTAGAAAATGTAGATATGATTTCAGTTAAAGTATCTGAAACTGCGCTCCATTGTCTATTCCATTTTTCAATATCAGAAGAGGACATTGTTGAAGTAAGTTTGCCCTTTAATTTATCGATATTGCTAGTTAAGTCAACTAAAGCTCCTGATAAAGATTCTTTTAAATCCTTAGAAATATTAACTTTAGATAAAGCGGCCTGGATACCAGAAGCTGCTTTTTCAGCGTCTGTAATTTTGGCTTTAATATTAAAAATAATATCTCTAGTTATAATCTCTTTATTATTTGCCATATTATCCTCCTTATACTAATAATGCTTGTTGTAGAAGCATATCAATTTGTTTTGCTACTAATTTTATATTCATTATTTCGGTTTCAGACGAAAGTCGATTTCCTTCTTTTATACCAACCGACATAACTCCTTCTCCATACGCACCTAATGGGAATGGTCCTTTGAAAGGATTATTAGCTTTTTCAATATTCTTTCTTTCCATTAGATTGCTAGAATCTTCATCTCCGTATGTTAACTTAATATCAGAAAGATTAATACTATACATTCCTTCTAAATTTTCAATTAGTCGTGATGCTGTTCTTAAAAAATCTGAAATAGGAATTAAGTATGTTCCTTTATAGATATAGAATAAATTAGCTACGTTCGTTTGCTTTTTAGTAAAATTTAATTTTAAATTATTAAAACTTTTTATTTTAAGAAAGTGTAAAATACCTTGACTTAATAGAGTTGAAACTTGTTTTAATCTATCTGCTTCATTAAATATCTTTGCATTTAATAAAAGATATTTTAAGAAGTTAGCTTCTTCTTCTATAAAATTTAAATCTTGAGATTGTTGAAGTTGACCTAATATAGTATCTAATTTACCCCCACCAGAAAACATAGGACCTCGGCTATAGAAAGTATTTTTAGACTGTAAAAAGTAAACTCGTCCACTTTTGCCTGTTATTTGAATATCAGAACCTAATTTCTTCTTTCTATCATCAAGTTCTCGTCCAATAACTTTACTGTTAATATTTGTTAATTGAGGATCAAATCCCCAAACTAACTCTGCTACAAAGCCTGTTGCACTTTTCGTACTAGTAAAGATATCTATTTCACCAATCCGGTTATTACTTTTCACTAGAATCTCTTCAAGAATTTTTTTAAGATTATCTCCCAATCTATTGGCTAATTCTTTATCGACATTAATTCTAACAAGCTCTTTAATAAAATATGTTTTAGCATATTCAATTAATGATTGAGATTTTGCATTTCCTGTTAGATTATCATTAATTTCCTTTTTGACATTTGCCTTATTAATATTTAAATTTTTAAGAATATAATTATTTAAGGCTGGACTATTTAGTTTCCCACTAAGCGCCCTTGTAATACTAAGACTCTTATTGTCGCCTATAATAAGATTTCTATTCTTACTGGCGCTCGATAGGATTCTAGCAACCATTTCATTTCCTTGAAGTTGTAATATCTCTTCAAAGTAAGCGCTATCAAAATTTTCATTGTTGAAATTCTTTTTAAGAAGATCATTAATACTTTTAACAATTCCGGGTGGTTATATTCACGGCAGCAG
>CAYWKX010000026.1:0-13818 GCA_964459185.1 uncultured Muribaculaceae bacterium
GGGGTTCGAATCCCTTTTCCTCCGCCAATATTTTTATCGCGGGATGGAGCAGTTCGGTAGCTCGTTGGGCTCATAACCCAAAGGCCGTTGGTTCAAATCCAGCTCCCGCAACCATGGTTCCATAGTGTAGTGGTTATCACGTCTGCCTGTCACGCAGAAGATCACGGGTTCAAGTCCCGTTGGAACCGCCATTTGGCTTCATAGCTCAGTTGGTAGAGCAGAGGACTGAAAATCCTCGTGTCAGTGGTTCAATTCCACTTGAAGCCACCACTAAAAATGATGATTCCTTAATTATTAAGGATTTTTTCTTTTTTTATTGTAATCTATAAAAAAATATGTTATAATACAAGTATCTTGCAAAAGAGTGGCCATAAAACCACTCTTTGATATTGTTAGGGAGGATTTATGATTGAAAAAAAGGTAAATGAACTTATAGAACAAAAAGTAAACGATTTAGGAGTTATTATTGATAAGATAGAATATGTTAAAGAAGATGGTAACTATTTTTTAAGAGTAATAATTGATCGGGATGAAATAGTTGATATAGATATATGTGTTGAAGTGGCTAAATTGATTAATCCAATTTTAGATAAAACCGAAATAATTAAAGATAGTTATGTTTTAGATGTTTGTTCAAAAGAAAGAGGAGATAGTAATGGATAATAAACAAACACAAGAATTTATGAATGCTCTTGATTTAGTTGTAAAAGAGAAAGGTATTGATAAACAAATAGTTATTGATGCGATGACTCAGGCCCTAGCAGCAGCTTATAAAAAAAACGAGGGAATTACCAATGTAAGAGTTGATATCAATGAAAAAACTGGTGAAATAAAAGTATTTTCTTTTCAAACAGTTGTGGATTCCACAACCGCTGTTAATGAAGAAGGGGAAGAATATCAATTAGATCCAAGAACAATAATAATGTTAAAGGATGCTAAAAAAATTGTTCCAGGTATTAAAGTTGGGGAAACGATTGAAGAGGAAATAACTCCAAAAGATTTTGGTAGAGTTGCAGCCAGTACCGCTAAACAAGTAGTTATTCAAAAAATAAAAGAAGCCGAAAAACTTAGTATTTCAGAAGAATTCAAAGATAAAAAAGATGAATTACTTATAGGGACTCTTCTACGTGAGGATCAAAAAAATTATTATGTTGATTTAGGTAGAAGTCATGGAATTTTACCAAAGGATGAAATAATCCCTGGTGAAAAATTAGAAATGGGGTCTTCCATTAAAGTATATGTTTCAAAGTTGGAAATAGGTCCTAAAGGGCCATTCATCCTTTTATCAAGAACACATTATGGATTCTTAAAGAGATTATTGGAAATGGAAATACCAGAATTAACTGATGGGACTATCATCTTATATTCAGTAGCTAGAGAAGCTGGAAGTAGGAGTAAGATTGCAGTTTATAGCGAATATGATAATGTAGAGCCACTTGGGGCCGTAATTGGAGAAAGAGGGTCTAGAATTAATCGTGTTTTAAAGCAATTAAGTGGGGAGAAGATAGATGTCATTGCCTATGATAAAAGATCAGATGTATTCATAGCTAATGCTCTAAGTCCCGCTAAAAATGCTAAAATAGTTATTACTGATGAAAAGAAGAAGGAATGTGTAGCCTTACTTGATAATGATAATTTATCATTAGCCATAGGTAAAAAAGGTCAGAACGTTAGACTAGCTTCAAGGTTAACTCATTATAAAATAGAAGTAAAAAATATTAATGATGTAAATTCAGATGTAATAGAAGTAAATTAGGTGATTTATGAAATCAAGAAAAATACCTATGCGTAGTTGTATTGTAACTAGAGAAAAACTACCTAAACAAGAACTGATTAGGGTAGTTAAAAATAAAGAGAATCAGGTTATTGTAGATTTAACGGGCAAGGCTAATGGAAGAGGAGCCTATCTTAAAAGAGATGCTGATGTTATTAAGAAAGCTCAAAAAACTAAGATATTAGAAAAACACCTGGAAATAGAGATTCCTGATAATATCTATGAGGAGTTGGACAGAATAATCAAATAAGGAGGTGCATAGTATGATGAATGTATCGGAATATGCTAAGGATGTAAATAAAACTGTAAAGGAAATATTATCTTTATGTAAATCATTAAATATTAATGCTCAAAATGAGAAAGATATATTAGATGATGATGCGATAATTTTACTTGATAATGAAATAGCTAATACGACCGGTGATGAAGTTGCCGAGGAGAATTATGACGAGGAGTTAGATCAATATGAAGAAGAACTAGAGCAAATTGAAGATGAAGAATTAAATGAAATAGTTATTGAAAACATTCAAAAGAAAAAGAAAAAGGTTATAAGACAGGAAGAAAATAGTGATTATCAAGAAAAAAGAAAAGAAATGTATAAGCATAAAGATAAATTAAAATCAAATTTAGCTTATGATACTGAGGATATTGCTTTATACAAAGAGGGAATGACTGTTCAAGAGATTGCTAATATTTTAAATGTTTCTGTAATGGAATTAATAAAAAAATTAATGTCTTTAGGTATTATGTTAACAATTAATGCTGAAATTGATTTTGAAACAGCGGAAATTTTAGCACTTGAATACAATAAGATTCTAAAGAGGGATACTACTAGGGATGAAACACATTTTGAAGAATTAGAAATTGTTGATGAAGAAGGGGATTTAATAGAAAGACCTCCAGTTGTAACGATTATGGGGCATGTTGATCATGGTAAAACAACCCTTTTAGATACTATTAGAAAGACCAACGTTGCTGAAGGGGAGGCTGGCGGGATTACCCAACATATTGCCGCCTATCAAATAAAATATAATGATAAGAAAATTACTTTTATAGATACTCCTGGTCATGCAGCATTTACTGAAATGCGTGCCAGGGGAACTAGCATTACTGATATAGTTATTATTATTGTTGCTGCTGATGATGGGGTAATGCCTCAAACAAAAGAGGCTATTGATCATGCAAAAGCTGCTAAAGTACCAATTATTGTAGCTATAAATAAGATGGATAAACCTACCGCAAATCCAGATAAAATTTTGACAGAAATGGCTAATAATGGAATAACTCCAGAAGTTTGGGGTGGGGACACAATGTTCGTTAACATTTCTGCTAAAACGGGAACAGGAATCAATGATTTATTAGATCGTATTCTATTAATTAGTGAATTAAACAATTATAGGGCCAATCCAAATAGATATGCTTCAGGAACTGTTATCGAGGCTAGATTAGATAAAAATTTAGGAATCGTAACTACCATACTAATTCAAAATGGTACATTAAGATTAGGAGATTCAATTGTTGTAGGAAGTAATTTCGGTAAAATTAGAACTCTTAAAAATGACTTAGATGAAAAAATAGTTGAAGCTTATCCTTCAATGCCAGTAACCATTACTGGTTTAAGTGAAAGCCCAGCCGCGGGGGATAAGTTCATGGTCTTTGAAAATGAAAAAAAAGCTAAAGCTATCGCTGACAAAAGAAAGCTTAATACTAATCTAAATAATGATTTCGGGCGAAAAGCTATCTCATTAGAGGATTTATTTAATCATATTTCTTCTGGAGAAAAGGAAATTAATATACTACTAAAAGCAGATGTAAAGGGAAGCGAGGAAGCGGTAAAAAATTCTTTGCTTAAATTAGATGTAGAGGGAATAAAAATAAATGTTATCAGGAGTGGTATTGGATCAATAACCGAAAGTGACATTGTTTTAGCGCAAGCATCAAATGCTATTATCATTGGTTTTAATGTTAGACCAAATAATCAAATATTAGAGTGTGCTAAAGATAAAAATGTTGACATTAGATTATATAACATTATATACAAAGTAGTTGAAGAGATGGAAGCTGCTTTAAAAGGTAAATTAGAACCAACCTATGAGGAAAAAGTTTTAGGATCAGCTGAAGTAAGAAAGTTATTTAAATTTTCTAAAATAGGAACTATTGCGGGTTGTTATGTAATAGATGGTTTTGTTAAAAGAGATGCTAAATCACGAATTATTAGAGATGGAGTGGTTGTTAATGAAAGCACAATATCCTCAATTGCTAGGGAAAAAAATCAAGTAAAAGAAGTAAAACAGGGAATAGAATGTGGAATTACAATTGCAAACTTTAATGATATAAAAGAAAAGGATATCATTGAAGCATATGAAATAATAGAAATTAGAAAGTAGGTAAAAAAGATGTCAAAGGAAAGCAGAGAAAGAATAGAGAGAATGTTTGCACAGAATGGATATGTTAACAGAAAGGAAGCACAGGCAAAAAGGAGAAAAGCTACTGATAAAGAACTTAGAGAAATGGATAAAATGATAAAATGTGGCGAAGAATATTTTAATAATGGTTTTCTTTTTGAGGAGGCTCCTGAAGAATTAAGGAATCATTATTTCTTCGAGCTAGGTTATAATCAAGCTAGCAGAAGAGCTTATGCTGCATCCCTTACTAATCAAAATAAAAAAGGCAGATAGGAGGAATATCTATGAGCATAAAAACAGAAAGATTAGGAAATATTTTTGTTCAAGAAATTAGCCAAGTAATAAAGGATGAAATAAAAGATGAATCGATATTTTTTATAACAATTACTGCGGTAAGGATTAGCAATGATTTATCATATGCTAAAGTTTATTTTACTGCATTAGATAATAGATCAAAAGAAGAAATTACCGATACTTTAAATAAAGCAGCTAATTTTATAAGGGGAAAATTATGTGAACGGGTAGATATTCGTAAAATGCCAGAGTTAACATTTGTTTATGATGAGTCAATTGATTATGGAAATAGAATTGAAAAAATAATTGATCAAATTCATAAGGATTAATATGGATGGGATTTTAGTTATAAATAAAGAAAAAGGTTATACTAGTAGAGATGTTGTTAATATTGTTGGTAAACATCTAGGGACAAAAAAGGTAGGTCACACAGGGACTTTAGATCCTCTAGCTACTGGGGTCTTGGTTATATGTGTAGGGAAGGCTTTAAAAATATCAGAATTATTAACCTCTCAAAATAAAGAATATCTTGCTAGAGGGACATTAGGATTTGAAACAGATACACTAGACATCACGGGTAATATTGTAAAGAAAAATAATAAGATTAATATCACTAAAAAAAAATTGGAAGAAACTTTGAAATCTTTTTCAGGGAAGATAAATCAAGAAGTACCAATTTATTCTGCAATCAAGGTAAATGGTAAGAAGTTATATGAATATGCTAGAAATAAAGAAGAAGTAGAACTACCTATTAAACAAATAGAAATATTCTCTTTAGAACTATTAGATTTTAAAGATAATGAGTTTACAATAAAATGCTTAGTAAGTAAAGGCACTTATATTAGAAGTTTAATTAGGGATATAGGTCTAAAATTAAATACTTATGCAACTATGACAGACTTAACAAGAACAAAACAGGGAAATTTCTCGCTTGACAACTCGTATACTATTTCTGATTTAAAGGATAATAACTATCAATTATTATCAATATTAGAAGTATTACCTAATATTAGACAAGTAATAGTAACTAATGATTTACTAAAGAAAGTTAAAAATGGAATGGTTTTAGATAAATTTTTTGATGATAGAGAAGCCTTTGTTCTAGATGAAGATAAAAATCTAATTAGTTTATATAAAAAAATAGATAATAATAAAGTAAAACAATGGAAAAAGTTTTAATAATAAGGAACAAAAATTGTTGACAAAAGATTAAATATCTAGTAAAATCATAATCGGTACATTTTATTTAATGAAAAAGAAGCCCTGGGAAGGTTTAAAATAATTAAATTAAGAATATTAAGTAAAAAGGAGATAAAATGAAAACATTTATGCAAAAAAAAGAGGGAGTTTCTAGAGACTGGTATATTATTGATGCCAAAGATATACCCTTAGGTAGAATCGCTTCTAAAGCTGCTTTCATATTGATAGGAAAACATAAAGTAACTTATACGCCTCATGTTGACTGTGGAGATAATGTAATTATAATTAATGCTAGTGAAGTTCTTTTAACAGGTAACAAATTAGAAAACAAGATGTATTACAATCATAGTAGATATGTTGGAGGTTTAAGAGCGAGAACTGCTAAAGAGATGAAAGAAAAATATCCTATCGAAATGTTAGAAGTGGCTATAAAAGGGATGCTTCCTAAGAATAGATTAGGTAGACAAATGTATAAGAAATTACATGTGTATACTGGAAGCGAACATCCTCATCTAGCTCAACAACCTAAAGTTATAGAATTAGGAGGTAAAGAAAATGACTAAAAAAGAAGATAGAAAATTTCTTGGAACAGGTCGTAGAAAAGGATCTTTAGCCAAAGTAGTTCTTAGACCAGGTAAAGGTAAGATTACAGTTAATGGTAAAGATGTAAATGAATATTTACCTTTCGAAGTTCTAGTTATGGATTTAAAACAACCATTAGAGGTTACCAATAATTTAGAAACATTTGATATTGATGTTGAAGTAACTGGGGGAGGTTTCTCAGGACAAACTGGAGCCATTAGGTTAGGAATTACCAATGCTTTACTTGAATATGATAAAGGTAATGAAGAAAATGAAGGATCTTATCGTAAACTTCTTAAAGTAAAAGGATTTATAACTAGAGATTCAAGAGTTAAAGAAAGAAAAAAGTATGGTTTAAAAGCAGCAAGACGTGCTCCACAATTTAGTAAGAGATAATTTTAAAATATCGTATTAGTAATACGATATTTTTTATTACATTTAGTTTCTTTTCCTTTTAAATTTTATGGATAGCCCAATCAGCATAAAAACAAATAAAATAGCTAGTCTAAAATAGGGGAATAAATAATAACAAAAACTATTATATGAAGTATTGTTCCCAAAGACATTTAAAGAAGCAATTAAGATGACAGCCAGAATAATTCCAATAATTATTTTGTTTGTACTCCTATATTTGATGAAATTTGTTATAAAGTAAACAATAAAACTCGAGGAAATAAAAGTATTAAATATCCACTGGATAATAAGTATGTTTTCTAATCTATCCAAAAAATTAAAAAAATTAATTCTTTTCAAAACCATATATTCTGGATATTGATAATAACTAGACAAATAAATTCCAAAATTTCCTAAAATCATTAAAACGATAATAAAAATAGAAATAACTGAGAGGATATATGCAAAAGTTAATGCTTTCTTAACTTTTTCTTTATCTTGTAAACTATTTTTGGGAATAGCTGTTAACAAAAAGATGGGGGTTATATTTATAGAAATAACATAGAAAACCCCTAGTAATGGTCTTTCAAATCCAGTAGCTAATATGGGTTTTAAATTAGAAAATTCAAAGGTAGGCATTAATCCTAATAAAGTAATGACGAAAAACAGGTAATTTATTATGACGAAAATTAGATAAGTTCTAGTCATTGTTTCAATTCCCTTGGTATTAATATAAAAGATAAGAAAAACAAACAAACCTCCTACAATTAGATGTGGGGTTTCTGCTAAAAATTGTGAAACAACAAAATTATTTAAATTATAAATAAGAACAATACACGAAATGAGTGCCACTGCGACCATTATTATGTTAATTATATTTCCAAATACTTTCCCAAACAAACTAATTGTCTTTTTAGTAATTGGTAAATCTGGTTCATAATTGAATATATATAGAAAGATAAGAAACAATATAATACTTAAAATACCACCTAATAAAACGGAAAGATAACCATCTATCCCAGCAGCTTTTATAATGGCAAAAATCCCTAATCCGGATAATGATGCAGGGATTAGAGATACAAAGATACTAGCAAATTGTAAACAATTAATTTTATTATTTCTCATTTTTAACCGCCCTTAAAATATTCCCTTTTCCTATCAATTTAATTTTTGATTCAACCTCGATTTCTAAATTTTTAAAATTATCATCATACCAATCATCTTTTATTGTTTTATAATATGGATAGCTATTTTTATAAAATAAATCTAAAAAACCAAAGACATCAGAATTGTACCCATCTTTAATTTTAGTTATGGCTCCTTTAATTAGTTTTTCGATTTCTTTATTTGCCTTTTTTTGGATATCCTTAATTACCTTATCTTTCTCTATATTTAAATCACAATGAATTTCTGCTAAATTAGCTATTCCTTTAATAGTTATTTTTATTTTTAAATCTTTTTTACTAGGAGACATTTTGGTTTTTGAATTAATTATTTTTATAACAACCTGTTTACCTAGATCACATTCATAAGAAATAACAGTACTTTTAATATTGTTTTTTATAAAATTGAGGGCAATACTCTCTTCTTTTGTTAAATAGTCAAGGAGTTTTCCTTCTTTAAAAATAGCGGTAGTCGATAAAAGAATTTTGGTGTTAGGTTCCGATAATTCAAGATTTTCTATATCTTTTCCTCCTTCGACATCTCCTTTTAAAATAATACTAGGTAAGCTTATTTCAACGTTATCGTTTAAGTAATCACTCATTAGATCTTCGAAGGTAACTAATTTGGATATTCCTAAGAAGTTACTTTCCGTGAGTAACGATTTTTCAATATTAGATGAAACTAGATTATCAAGGGGGGTTAATGTTGTTAAAATATCCTCGGCTTTAGCATTATGAGTAACCAAAACATAGAACCGCTTTCTAGTCTCAATACTACGGAAAAATAAATCCATCATATTTTGGGTATCATCCCTGGCAACAGTTTCCCCAATTATTATTATTTGTAGTTGGTTAAAATATAATTTTTTAGACGACTCTAAAAACATTAACCTAATAGCCTCTTGAATAGTTTTGGCTTCTGCCGAATAAGTAGTTATTTGGGGATAACTACTAGTACCTTCAGAACCTACTTTAATGGTATTAACAACTTGAGCTGTTAATTTAAAACTATCCCCAGTTTTATCTACACCAAGTCCGGTTGTTATTGTTAGATCATCTAATTCTATATAGTTATAACATCCTGTCAACAAAAATAATGATAAAATTATTAAAAAATATTTAATTTTCATAATTATTACCCTCCCAATCTTTTTATATTGTTAGATAAATATTTTTCCCTTTTGTCCAACTTTCTTAAGGGGAATTTAATGATGCTGTTCTTTAAACCAGAAAAATAGGTTGGGAAAAAAGGAACAAGGTAAGGTATACCAAATATTTCAATATTAGATAATTTCGCAATAAATAGGATGAATGCTCCCAAAATACCAATAATACCTAATAAGGAAGCCCCCAACATAAATATAATACGCCACAACCTTAATCCACTAATTAATTCTGGTTCACTGAATGGTAAGGAAGAAATAGCCGTAATAGATACAATAATTATCATGATAGGGGATACAATACCGGCACTAACGGCAGCCTGACCTAAAATTAATGCCCCGAGTGTTGATAGGGTACTTCCTGTAAAACCAGGAGCCCTTAAATCGCTTTCCCTGAGTATTTCGAAGGCTATTGCCATAATAAGTGCTTCTAAAAAGGCAGGGAAGGGGACACCGGCTCGTTGCATGGCAATACTAATAATTAATTTTGTTGGTAGCATTTCTTGATTATAGGTTATTAATGATATGTATATAGCAGGGGCCGTTAAAGAAATTAGGAAGGATACATATTTTAAAATTCTAATGAAAGTCGTACTACTAGCCTTACTATAAAAATCCTCAGGGGTCTTAAAATAGTCGTTTAAGATACCTGGAATAATAAGGGCATAAGGGGTATTGTCTATAATAATAACAACCTTTCCTCTTAATAAACTATTAACTACAATATCTGGTCTTTCGGTGGTTTGAATAGTGGGAAAGGAACATTTTTTCTCATCCTCAATTAAATTCTTAATCATCCCACTATTTATAACACCATCTATATTTATAGTTTTAATTTTAGCCTTGACTTTTTCTACCAATTCTTTTCTTGCTATACTTTTAATATATAAAAGTCCTACCTTAGTATCAGTATATTTCCCAACATAAAAATCCTCTGCCCATAAATCATTAGTTTTAATTCTCTTTCTGATTAAACCGATATTTTTTTGATATTCTTCAACAAAGGCATCTTTAGCCCCCCTTACAGTGGGTTCAGTATCGGGTGGTGTTACAGATCTAGCCAATTCCCCTTTTGTTTCTAAAGCTAAAGCTTCTTTTTCGTTTTCTACCAGAATAATAGTAAAACCGCGATGTAAATATGAAACAATTTCTTTATAGGTATGTATTTTTTTTAATTTAAAGTTACTGATATTGTTTTCAATATCACTCAAAACTTTTTTTGTATTATTATCACTAATGCTTGTTAAACTTCTAATGATAAAATCACTGATCTTATCGCCAGATACCAAAGGCTCGTTATATATAATAAGCACCTTTTTTTTATTTACAATTTTTTTTCTAAAAATAAAATCTTGAGAATTGTTAGTTTCTAGTTTTATCCTTTTTACAATTTTCTCCGTCTCCATAAACTTCACCATTAATTAGTATAAACAATAATAAGGGAAATATAAGGTATTTTAAATTGTCAAAAATTATTTTTTAATGTCAAAAGATATTGTTTATTGGACTTAATTGTGATAAACTATGAGAAGGTGATGGACATGAAAAAAACAACTAAAAAATTTAGTATTAAAAAACAAAAAAAAGATTCTAATTTTTATCAAAAAATTATTAACATACTAAAAAAAATATTTAAGAAAAGAAAAATCTTTAATAAAAAGGGTGATATTAATTATTCTTTTGAGGAAGTTATTATTATTATGCTCTTTTCTCTAGGCCTAGGTTTTTTTTCCTGTTTATCATTTGTTAGAATTTTCTTTGGAGGAAAGAATTATCTAACCTTAGCCAAAGATTTAGAAAAGGTAGTAGATACTTATTATGCTATTGTAGATAATTATTATGGGGAAGTAAAAACCGATAATTTAATTGAGGGAGCTATTAATGGAATGATTTCCGCCATTGGAGATAATTATACTAGCTATAGTAATATTGAAGAAGCCTCCACTTTTCTAGAAACAGTTAAAGGTGTTTATGAAGGAATTGGATGTACAATTGCTAATGGAGCCAATAGGACTATAATAATAGTTAGCGTTTATGAAGATGGCCCAGCTGATAAAGCCGGATTGAAAGTAAACGATATAATTATTAAGGTAAATGATATTGATACAAAAGAAAAGACATCAACCGAGTTGGCAAAATATATAAAGGAATCAGATTCTGTAGTAAAATTAACCATTTTAAGAAATGAAGAGCAATTGGAAATTAATATAACTAAATCTTCTGTTCAGATCCCTACCATATCTTCCAAAACTTATAATAAAAATGATAAGGTAATAGGATTTATAAATATATCCTTATTTTCCTCAGTTACAGAAGAACAATTCATAAAAGCTTTAAAGAAATTAGAGGAATCCAATATTAGTGGTCTAGTAATTGATGTTCGTAATAATAATGGAGGATATCTAAACGTTGTAACTGATATTATTGATATCTTTTTAGAAAAAGATAAAATAATATATCAGCTAGAAGACAGTTCTGGTAGAACTATTATTAAAGATAAAACAAAAGAAAAGAGGAATTATCCAATTGCTATTTTAATCAATAAAGGATCAGCCTCAGCTTCCGAGATTTTAGCAGCAGCGATTAAAGAAAGCTATAGCAAAGGTTTTGTAGTAGGCACCAATAGTTATGGTAAGGGTACTGTTCAACAAACAATGACTTTAGATGATGGCAGTATGATTAAATATACTATCCAAAACTGGCTAACCCCTAAAGGTAATTGGCTTAATGAAGTTGGGCTGGAACCTACTAATATTGTAGAAATGGATAAAGAATATTACGATAGTTTTAATGAAGAGGATGATAATCAATTGCAAACAGCTTTAGACTTAATAAGTAAATAAAAATACTAACCAAGTGTTAGTATTTTTATTTATATTCTATATTAATCATTTTAGCATGTGTGACCATTCTTTTAGTTCCGGCGTCATCACAAGTTGATAAGGTAAGAATTTTGTCGTCAATCGTAATGGTGGTTCCTAAGTCTTTAATACTTCTTGATTTAATAGTGGTTAACCATTCCTCAAATGCGTTATTATTGAATACTGTTTTTAGATAATATGTTTCAGAAGGCATCGTATAAACCGAGAATATCCTCCATACACTATTAGTTGTAGGAGTGGATATTTTTATATTTAAGTTATCATCGTTACTAAACCAATCATTACGAAGTAGCCAAGTTAATGAACCAAACATTGTTTTATTAGTCATATTATGACCATAAATGATAGTGTTTTTTCCAAAGTTGGCTAAATTGCTTCGATAATCTGCAAATACCCAACCATTGGAATTTTTAGATTTGTTAAAGGAATGATTTAAATAATAACTATTATCTTCTGATTGAACTACTGGATAATTAACGTTGGTTCCATTAACTTTTATCCATCCAACTGTTTCTGGATTTCTGTTTAGAAGTTCTGAAAAATTTATTTCTAAAAATGATATTGACATATAATCCCAGTAGTCATTTGGGTAATATTTGTTATCTACTACTTTCGGTTCTTCTATTCCGGTTTCATCTATTTGCCCAATATTTTCTTCCTTTTCAATAATTTTAGTTGAATTAATTATATCTTCTATTAAATATTTATTTTTTAAATTCTGGACAGACCACTTTGAAAATAAAAAGACACAAATAAAATATATTATTAAAGATAGAATCATCATAATAAGAGGTATAACAGATTTTCTTCTCCTATTTACTTGATTACGTCTCTTCCTATTAAAAATATATATTATTCCTAAAACAAAATATTTAGGGAAAATTATTATGACATTAAATAAACCAATAAAGAAGTGTATTATTATTGAATATAGAGAACTTAAAATAATCAATAAACCGTTACAAAAAGATTTAATTATAATCAAAATAACACCTCCTTATTCCATGTTAATTATATCATATAGGATAATTATTTTTTTAAAAAATTGAAGAAAGAGGGAAAATGTTGTATAATATTAATGAAAAAGAAAAGGTGAAAAATGAACGATATTAAAGTAGGAGATAAATATGAAATCCATTGTTATAAGCACAATGGAAGATTACATAGACAATGGGATGAGGCTATTGTTCTAGAAGTTAGAGATAATTATATGATCTTTGGTAATAATAAAACGATTGTTATTGATAGCGATGGAAAAGTCTGGAAGACTAAAGAACCAGCGATCATGTTCTTTTTTAGAGATAGATGGTTTAATATAATAGGACAAGTAAAAGAATATGGTATTTATTTTTATTGTAATATTGCGACACCTTTTTTGATTGAAGATAATGTTATTAAATATATTGATTATGATTTAGATTTAAGGGTATTCCCTAATGGTAGCTTTAAGATATTAGATCGTATGGAATATAAATATCATAGGAAAAAAATGAAATATTCTAATAGATTAGATTTTATTTTAAAATATGAGTTAGGTAATTTAATAGATATGGTTAGGATGAAAGAACCTCCCTTTAATAAAAATGTAATTGATAAATATTATCAAAAATATTTAATTCTAACAA
Source organism: uncultured Muribaculaceae bacterium (assembly GCA_964459185.1). Lineage (GTDB taxonomy): Bacteria > Bacillota_I > Bacilli_A > RF39 > UBA660 > CAYWKX01. Next base: position 13,482 of record CAYWKX010000026.1, read on the forward strand.
ATAATGATGAATAAAATTAAAAACTAGTAATATTTATAAAAAGTTACATATATTATTATGTAAAGTCTTTATTGTCATCGAAAAAGGAAGATTTTTACAAAAAAACGACTTTTTTTGTAAAAATGCGAAAAAACTGTTGACAGGTTTGAATTAATCTGCTATATTATTAATGCACTGCGAAAAAGTGCATAAAATAAAGAAATGTTCTTTGAAAACTGAGCAAAACGTCAATTTGAGTAGTTAGGAACAAAATTAAATCAAACTTAATAAAAATTAATATTTTTTTTTGGAGAGTTTGATCCTAGCTCAGGATGAACGCTGGCGGCATGCCTAAGAC
>CAYWKX010000027.1:0-13010 GCA_964459185.1 uncultured Muribaculaceae bacterium
ATACCAAGTTTCTTTATCGTCTAATTCATCATAATAATTATTTATATAATCCAATAGAATATTTTTATTTAAATTATTTTCTATTTTTATATTAAATAATTCATCATACATATACCAAATCTGTTCTTTTATTTGAGAGTAGCATGCAAAGTCTTTTCTTGGTTTTTTTTGAATTCTTTCAATATTTAGAATGCTAATTGTATATTCTTTATATTTAGTAATTAAATCATAAAAATCTTTATCAAATTCTTTTGACCATTCTTTTAAACCATCATATACTTCTAGGGCTGTTAATTTACTAAGATAATTTTTAGAAATATTAAATAATTTTTCTAAATCAAATAAACTGCCACTTATACTTACTTTTTGAAAACTAAATTTAAAGTCTCCAATTTTACCATTAGGATTAGCATTTAACCAATCTTCAAAGTTAGAGTTAGCAATCGTCATTAAATATAATTTTACCGCTTCAACGGGAATACCTTTTTCATGATAATAACTAACTGCAGCTTCTGGATCTTTTCTTTTACTTAATTTTCTTCTTGATCCATCTCCATCTATTTTCATAAGCAAACCTAAATGAGCAAATTTTGGTAAATTAAAATTAAATAAATTGAATAATTGTAAGTGAATAGGTATCGATGATAACCATTCTTCTCCCCTTAAAACATGGGTTGTTCTCATCAAATGATCATCAATAACATGAGCAAAATGATAGACTGGTATCCCATCACTTTTAATTAAAATAGTATCTAGATCATTCTCAGGGAAAGTAATTTTACCCCTTACTAGATCATTAACCACTATTTCTCTATTAAAATTACCCCTTGATTTTAATCTAACAACATATGGTTCTTTATTCTTTATTTTATTGTATGCTTCTTCAATTGATAAGGATCTACAATGAGCATATTTGCCATAATATCCAAGTCTTTCTTTCTTTTCTTCTTGTTCTTGTCTAATATCATCTAAATCGATGACGGAACAGAAGCAAGGATAAGCATAATCATTTTCTACTAAATACTTACAATAAGTATCATATATTTCTTTTCTATTAGTTTGAATATATGGCCCATATTCTCCTACTTCTTTATCTTCAGAAGTAACTCCTTCATAATCACTAATATTAAAATTAGCTAAATCATTGATTATTCCTTGAATACCACCCTCGATACTTCTTTTTTCATCAGTATCTTCAATTCTTAGATAAAAAACACCATTCGTATCTTTTGATACTTTATAAGCAATAAAAGCTGTCAATAAACTACCCATATGGACAAATCCTGTTGGACTTGGGGCAAATCTAGTAACAATTGCCTTTTCATCTAGATTACGAAAGGGATATTTTTTTTCATAGTAAGCCATATCGTATTTAACATTAGGAAACATAAGATTAGCTAAATCTTTATTAGTCATATAAACACCTCATTTGGTTGCCCAGATAGGATTCGAACCTATGAATGTCGGAGTCAGAGTCCGATGCCTTACCACTTGGCTACTAGGCAATAACGTTATTATTATAACATTGATATTAGAAAATCTCAATCCTTTTTTATATTGAGATTTGCTTTTTTTATCTAAAATTAGTGGTGCCGTGACGGTGAATTGAACACCGATTAAAGCCTTACCATGGCCTCGTAATACCATTATACTATCACGGCAAGAAAATTAATTAAAAATTAATTTCATAAAGATAATTATAGCTAACAATATTCTATAAATAGCAAATATTGAAAAATCATGTTTTTTAATATAATTAAGTAAAAACTTTATTGTAATAATACCCACAATTAGGGAAGTGGCAATACCGATAATTACTTCTTTAGTTATTTCTAAATCAGATATTTTAAAGATTGTCGCTCCACAGATAATAGGGACCGATAATAAGAAAGTAAATTTGGTAACTGCTTCTTTTGATAAACCTAGGAGTCTTCCCGTTAAAATAGTTGTCCCACTTCTAGAAAACCCTGGGATAACAGCAAAAGCTTGGGAAAATCCAATTATAATAGCTTGTTTTAAAGTAATTTTTTCAAAAGATATTTGCTTTTCATAATGCTTTTCAGCCCATTGATCCCCCAAATAAATTAGTAATCCCATAATACCTAATAACAAAGCGATTAACCATTTCTCATTTAAAACTATTCCTTCAACTACATCATCAAGTAAAAAACCTATGACCCCTCCTGGTATAGTAGCAATAACTAAATACCAGAACATCTTATTATCTAATGACTCTTTCTTTTTAGTTATCTTATTAATTGCTCCTAAAAATAACTTCCACCAAGTAGGAAAGAAGATAACTAAAACTGCTAACATAGTTCCAAAATGCAAAGATACATCAAAAGCATGACTAGGAATATTAAAATTAAATAAATAAGGAATTAATACTAAATGAGCAGATGATGAAACAGGTAAAAATTCAGTAATCCCTTGAATAATCCCCCAAACAATACTTTCTATAATAGTCATATTTCACTTCCTCTATGATATTATAACATCTAAAAAAATATATGTAAAGAAAAAAGGTATTAGTTATTTTCTTTTAATACCTCAATTGCCCTACGCATTTTTAAATCATATTTAATCATTTCTAAGCCCCCAAATTCTTTTAAGAAATCATCTTTTCCCATTTTATATTTCTTAGCTAAATCTGTTGCTTCTTTCTCTACTTCTTTTGAAGTTGGATTAATCTTTTCTGCCTTGGCTATTTCTTCTAATAAATAACGATATTTAATTCTATTGATAGCTTCTTCACGCATTTGTTTTTGAATATCTTCTTTAGTTGTTTTAGCATACTGTAAATAAATATCTTCTGTAATTCCTTGCATCTTCATTCTCTCTAAGAAATTATTATACATTCTTTCTATTTCTTTTAAAATAATTTCTTCGTCTAATTCTATTTTCATATTATTAGAAGCTGCCTTTAGCAAAGCATCAATATATTGATTTTCTAATTCTGCTTCTTTTTTTAATTTTATTTCTTCTTTTAAGGCATTAGTTAATTCTTCCTTATTAGTTACCCCTTCCATTGCTAAATCTTCAAAAAACTCTTTATTTAACTCAGGAACAATCCTTACTTTAATATCATTTACTTTTACTTTAAAAACTACTTTTTGTCCTTGTAGTTCTTCTACACCATAATCTTTTGGAAAAGTTAGATTAATATCTTTTTCTTCATTATTCTTCATTCCAATAATAGCTTCTTCAAAACCAGGAATAAAGGAATTACTTCCAATTTCTAAAGGATAATTTTCTGATTTACCACCTTCAAATGGCTTACCATCTTTAAATCCTTCAAAATCAATAATCGCAGTATCCCCTTTAGCAATCTCGCCATCTTTTTGAACCATCTCAGCATAATGATCAAGTAAATGTTTTAATTCGTGATCTATTTCTTCTTTAGTTACCTTAGCTTCTTCTTTTTTTACCTTTAAATTTTTATAAGCTCCCAAGGTAACCTCTGGATCTAAAATGAAAGTAAAGTTTACTTCTAAACCTTTATCATCAGCTTGTACCAAATCTACTTTAGGTTCTACGATTGGTATTAATTTATCATTATCTAATAATTCATTATATTTTTTATGAATTAATGTATCACATGCTTCAGCGATAATATCTGATGTTCCATATTTTTTTTCAAATTTTTCTCTTGGTGCTTTTCCAGGACGAAAGCCATCAATTTTAGCATTTTTATTTAACTTATTAAAAGCATTATCTTTAGCCTTTTCCCATTCTTCTTTTTGAACTATATAATTAATTGTTTTCTTCATCATTCACCTACATTATTTCTAATACTTCAACATTATATTGACCATTTGGACTATCAACAGCACGAACATCTCCAACTTTAGCATTCATAATTGCTTTAGCAATTGGACTCTCGTTAGAAATTTTATTATCTGATGGATCAGCCTCAGTTGACCCAACAATTTGATATTCTTCAATCTCATTATCTTCAATATATTTAATTTTAACAGTAGTACCTAGGCCTACTTTATCAGTATTTACCTTTGTGATAATATGAGCCTGCTCTAGAATCTTTTCTAATTCCTGAATTCTTCCTTCAATTTGAGCCTGTTCAACACGAGCAGCATCATAATCAGCATTTTCCGATAAATCTCCAAGTGCTCTTGCATCTTTTAATGCTTTAATCACTTCTGGTCTTTTTATATTTTTTAATTCATTTAACTCTTCTTCAATTTCTAAGAATCCTCCACTAGTTAAATAAACTTTTGAATCTGACATTTTTTCACCTCTTTTAATATTTCACAATTTTACTATGTTTTTGACTAATTGTCAAGCAAAATTGACTTTATTATATTCTTATTCTCATTATATCATATTGATACACTTTTTTATCTAATTTAAACTTTATTATTTGTTCAGGATGATTAGCAACCTCTAACCTATTACCATCTTCATCATATATTTTAGGAATAGTAAATTCAAAATCTTTAATATTAGGTCCAAACATTTGGACTTTATCATTTGGTTTAAAATAATTCTTTTGTCTTAATGTTACTTCCTGTTTTTCTTCATCATAATTTTCTACTATTCCAAGAAAGTCTTGATTAGATATCTCTTGTCTACCTAAGAAATATTGTTCATTTTCTTTGGGGAAAGTCTTAAAAAATTGTTCAACACTATCACGATTAGCTACCCTACTCAAAATATGATTATAATATTTTATTTTATCTATAGTTAATTTATTCTCATAATAATCGTCAATAGCTTTTCTGTAAGTATGAATCACAGTAGCAATATAATAATTACTACGCATTCTTCCTTCTACTTTTAAGGAAGTTATTCCTATCTCGATCATTTCTTTTAGGTAATAAATTAATGATAAATCCTTACTAGCCATCGTAAACTTAGTTTTACTTTTAATTAGTTGTTTATCTTTATCACACAAATCAAATTCAAATCGACATACTTGAGCACATCCTCCACGATTAGCATCACGGTTAGTAAAATAATTGCTTAAAACGCATCTACCTGAATAGGATGAACACATGGCCCCATGTAAGAACACTTCTACTTCCATTTTAGTTTTATCTATTATATCTTTGATTTCTTCTTTAGATAATTCTCTAGCTAAAACAATTCTTGAAACTCCTAGTGATTTTAGATAATTAACTGATTCATAATTGGCTATAGAATATTGAGTAGAAATAAAAATATCTAGTTTTAACTTTTTTCTTTTAATAATATTTATTAAAAATAAATCTGATATGATAACAGCATCTACTCCAAGATTGGATAAACTTTCTAAATACTCTTCTATATCTTGATAATCTTCATTATGAAAAACAATATTCACAGTAACATAAACTTTCTTTTTTAGTTCATGAGCTAAACCACATGCTTCTTTTATTTCTTCAAGCGATAAATTTTTGGCATTAGCTCTTAAACTATAATTTTGTCCCCCAAAGTAAACAGCATCTGCTCCATATAGAAAAGCATATTTTATCCTCTCTAGATTACCCGCGGGTGCCAATAACTCTATTTTCTTCATCATTCTTTCACCTTGAAAATAGTTTTAGTATGTAGAAACCCTATATAGTGTTCACCATTATCTTTCTTTTTATTTAAGAATATTTCAATTATTTCTTCTAAATTATTTTCTTTGTAACTATTTATAACTAAATAATCAATAGCTCCTAAACTATCTAATTCATTAATTAAGTTAATCTTTTCTTTGGTATAAATCGCAGTCCCCTCTTGTTCTTCATGAATTGGATAATAACAGTCATTTTCTTTTAAATAATAAAAATTATCTTCTTTTTTCTTTTTTATATAAGTAAAATAATTAGTTAATAAATATCTTCTTGAATAAAAAATTGGTAGATAACCATAGACAAATTTTATTAATTCCATCCTTGTTTCATTTTTTATTTCATTTATTTCTTCTAAAGTAATATCAGAAGTTATAAAACTATAATTAACGTTATTTTCTTTAAATACATTATGACTATAAATACTAGCATTTAAATGGTCCTGGTAGATAACTAAATCAATATTTAAATTATTTTTTTTGACGATATTTAAAACCGCTAAATCATAAAATAATACTTTAAAGCTCTTATTATTTAAATATAATAATACCTCTTTTAGGTATTCTAAATCTTGATTATGCATTATTTTATTTAAAGAAATGAATATTTCTTTATCTATTAATTCTTTACTTATTTTATCAAGTTCATCAGGGTTTATAAAATAAGAAGAATTAATAGATAAATCTTTAATACTTAAGATTATTCCATTAATTTTTTTAGTTTTCACTAACTCCAAATCTTCTTTAGAATTAATCATCACTAATAACTTATTCAATCCATATCACCTTTTTCTACTTACCGCTAATCTATCTCCAACTTCAATATAAGTTGTTGAAAACTCTAAATTATTATGCAAAAAAGTAAGAAACATTTTTATTTTCCTCACTATTCCTTTTTGATTCTTTGTTTTAATTAATTCTTCGTTATCCACTAATCCATGAAAAGATAAATTATCGGTTACTATTGTACCATATTTTTTTAGATTAGATGAATATTTATTAAAAAAGTCAATATTATGTGACTTAGAAGCATCAATAAAGATTAAATCAAAGATTTTATCAGTCTCATATTCTAAAGCATCAATATTAATAAGATTAATTCTCTTTTCTAAATCAAATGATTTTATATTAGATAAAGCTTGTTTATATCTTCCTTCATCTTTTTCTATTGTCGTTATCTTAATTTCATTATCTACTAGAGCCATTTTAATTGCCGAATAACCAATGGCACTTCCTATTTCTAAGATTGATTTAATATTCTCTTCTTTTATTAACTTACACAAGTAATCTATTCCATCTTCTAACATAATAGGAATATTATTTTCTTTGGCATAAGCCTCCATATCATTTAGTGTCATTATGAACACCAATTGTTTTCATTAATTAATCTATTTATAGTGTTATTGTGTCCTGTACTATTATAATTTAAATAAACATTGCCATCACAATCCGCAACAAAATAATAATAATCATGATCTTCAGGATATAATGTTGCCCCTAATGATTCTATGCCCGGGTTAGCAATTGGTCCAATAGGTAATCCTGTATAACTTTTACATCTAGTATTATAACCTGTAGAACAATCATTTAATTCTTTAAATGTTAAACTATATTTATAATTATCTATTTTAGAAGCATAATAAGTCGTCACATCACTACCAAGTGTCCAACCATCATTTAATCTATTATAAAATACTCCCGCAACTGCCTTTCTATCATTAGCATTAGCTCCTTCTAATTCTACAATTGAAGCTAAAGTAAAAAACTCATGAACAGATAGATCCAATAGTTCAATATCATTTTTATAACTAGCTAATTGACTATCCATTTCATCAAGCATCTTCTTAAATATATCTTTAACACTTGCATCTTTGTTTAAATAGTAATAGGTACTAGGGAAAAGATATCCCTCTAAGGAATAATATATATTATTGTTTTTGATATCATTTGATAAAAACCAATATTCATTAATTAATTCATCTAAATAAGTTTCATCATCTAATAAAGAATAAACATCTTCAGAACTATTATTAGTATTTTCGGTAATTATAGCAGTTATTTTTCTAATATTTATTCCCTCAGGGAAAGTCAAAGATATTTCATCTGGATTATAAGTACTACCACCCTCTAAAACAGCAACTATTTCCTTTGTTCCCATATCTTCACTTAATTTATATGTTCCAGATTTCAAATTTGATTTTCCTGTTAATCTAGTATACATTTTTAAAACGGTAACATTCCTAATTAAATTATTTTCTTTTAATGTATTAGCTATATCGTTAATTGTTCCCTCTTCAATAATAATATCTTTTAATGTCCCATCACTTGAAACAGGGGATAATCCATAATTATAATATAATCCACAAGAAATAATAATGCCACCTATTACAATTAGCATTATTAAAGCTAGATTCTTAAGCATTTTCACAAATTCACCAACTTCCATAAAGAAAAAGAATTATGATTCTGAATTCTTATTAGTTTCTTCTTGAATAGATTTCAATATTGTTTCAATTACTTTCCACTCTTTATCCGTTTCAATAGGTATTAACTCTGTATTTTCACTTGTAGGATCAAAAATAGAAGCATATACTTTAACATTTCCTCTTTCATCTAAAGAATTGTCGGTATAAACGATATAATTTTTCTTTGTTTCTTCAGATTCAAAAGTAAATAATACTTCGCATGTTACTTCCCTTCCATCATTATCAATTACGGTAAATATGTTTTCTTTTTTATCCATTATTTCCATTCCTTTCCTTATCTAAATAACTTTGTAAAATTAGAACTGCTGATAATCCATCTACTTTCTTCTTTCTTTTTTTTCTTGATATATCAGCATCAATCAATATATTATTAGAAATAATTGAAGTTAATCGTTCATCTTCTAAAATTATTTCAATTTTTAAATTATTCTCTAGTAATGTTTTAAATCCCAAGGTAACCGTTGCTCTTTCTCCTAGAGTATTATCCATATTTTTAGGCAATCCCAAAATAATTTTACTAATATTTTCTTTAACAATTATTTCTTTTAAAGGTTCAATTAAACTTTGATAATTATTTTCCTCAAAATAAATTGTTTGATAAATATTTGCTATTATTCTAGTCTGATCACTAATGGCTATCCCTAAGGTTTTACTGCCTAAATCTAAACCTAAATACTTCATAATAAATAATGTTTAAGTAGGACTTCCGTGATCATCGTTCGATCTAATTTAGCTATTTTATTACGAGCTTCTTTGTAGCTAGATATATAACCTAAATCTCCACTTATTATATAACCCACGATTTGATTAACAGGATTATATCCTCTTTCTTCTAAGGAATCAAAAACGTCTTTTAATGTATCATAAATTAATTTTTCATTAACTTCTGTTACTTCAAATAAAACAGTTGTGTTTTCATTCATAAAACCACCTCAATTTTATAATATTGTATCATATTTCAGTAAATTTAACAACTATCTTTCTAAACCTATTTTCCTTTTCATTAACTCTAATTTTTCTTTAGCAATCTTCTCTGTCTTTATTTTACCTTTATCTAAAATAACATCTATTTCATCACTATTTATTAGTTGTTCATATTTTCCTTGAATTTTAATTAAAATATCCACGACAAGATTAGCAACTTCTTCTTTGAACTTTCCATAATTATAATCTTTAAACTTCTTTTCTGTTTCTTCAATTGATAACTTAGCTAAAGCCGAATAAATAGTCAACAAATTAGAAATACCAGGTTTCTTTTCTATATCATAATAGATTCGATTTTCACTATCTGTAATAGCAGAAGCTATCTTTTTACGAATATCTTGTTCTTTATCTAACAATAAAATAGTTCCTTTATAATTATCTGCTGATTTACTCATCTTAACTGTAGGATTTTGTAAATCCATAATTTTAGCTCCAATTTCTGGGATTAAAACTTCTGGTATTTTAAATGTTTCACCATATTTATTATTGAATCTAATGGCAATATCTCTAGTAATTTCAACATGTTGTTTTTGATCTATTCCCACAGGAATATAATCAGCGTCATATATAAGGATATCTGCTGCCATTAATACTGGATAAGTTAATAATCCCACTGTGAAGTTTTTATTTTTAAGACTCTGATCCTTAAATTGAGTCATTCTTGATAATTCCCCATAATAAGTATTACATTCTAACAGCCAACTAACATTAGCGTGATAAACATTTTCTGATTGTAAATAAATAGTATTTTTCTCTGGATCCACCCCAGAAGCAATATATAAAGCAACATTTCTTTTAATTCTATTTTTTAATTCTATTGGGTCTTGATCAATAGTAATCGCATGCATATCCGCGACAAATAAATAAGAATCATACTCTTCTTGCATCCTTATCATTTGATTTATTGATCCAATTAAACTACCTAAAGTTAACTCTCCACTTGGTTTTAAACCCGTTAATATTTTTTTCATTGTATCAACTTCTTTCCTCTTTATTATACCAATTTATAGTTAATATTACAATATATTTAAAAATAAAAGTTTATTTTACGATAGACCTTCTTTATTTTTAAATCATTTTACATCTTCTATATATTTCTTTACTTCTTCAATTGTTTTAGAAAAATTATTATAATCTACTTCAAACCATTTAACAGGTAATTGATTTTTAAAGAAAGTATATTGTCTTTTAGCATAGTTTCTAGAATTTTGTTTAATCTTATTAATTGCTTCATCTAAAGATATTTCGTTATCAAAATAAGCATATAATTCCTTATAACCAATCCCATTAATAATAGGTTTTGATTTAATATTTTGTTTATAAAAAGCTTCCACTTCTCTTAATAAACCATTATCTAGCATCTTATCTACCCTTAGGTTAATTTTTTCATATAATATTTCTCTATTAGTTGTAAGACCAATAAAAATAGTATCATATAACATTTTATCTGTCTTATTACTATTAATAGATTCATTATTTTCTAAATAATAATTTAAAGCTCTTATTAACCTTCTACGATTATTTTTATCTATTTGAATATTTTTATCCAGTTTAATCAACTTATCATATAATTCTTCCGTTTCTAAATCATCATAAGTATTAACCTTAATTTCTTTACTTAAATTGTAATCATATAAAGCTGACTTTATATATAAACCGGTTCCTCCGATGATAATAGGTATTTTTTTTCTAGCTGTAATATCCATAATTTTTTCTCTAGCATCTTTTTGATATTCAAAAATACTATAGTTATCTTTAATATCTAAAATATCAAATAAATGATGAGGAATACCTTCTTTTTCTTCTGCTCTTATTTTCGCAGTACCTATATCTAGATTTTTATAAAACTGCATGCTATCAGCATTAATTATCTCCCCATTAAATGCTTTTGCTAATTCAATTGATAATTTAGTTTTACCTACTCCTGTTGGACCTACAATTGCAATAATCATATTTCACCTACTTACTTTCTATAAACTTTAAACACTTCTTTTAAACATTTTTTCTAATTCATAATTAGTAAAATGAATAATGGTAGGTCTACCATGGGGACAATTATAAGGGTTCTCACATTTCCTCAAATCATTTATTATTTTTTCTTGCATTTCTAAAGTAATATTAGTATTAGCTTTAATACTCATCTTACAACTAATCAATTTTGCTAAATTATCATTAAATTTTTCAAAACTAAAATTCTTTTGATTGGAAATAATTATTTCCATAATCGTTCTAATTATCTGTTCTTCATATCTTTCATAAAACCAAGTAGGATGAGCAGTTATTCTAAAAGCACTACTACCAAACTGTTCAACAAGAATATTTAAATTATCAAATATTTGCATATTTTCTCTAATGATTAAAAATTCATTTAAAGGAAGTTCAATAATAATTGGAACTAAAGAACTAATAGTATCTTGACTAGGATGACTTAATAAATATAGTATATTCTCATAATTTATTCTCTCCTGAGCAGCATGCTGATCAATTAAGTATATTCCTTTTTCATTCTGACATCCAATATAAGTACCTAAAAATAACCCAATTGGATATAATTCTGGTAATTTTTTCTCCTCTTCTATTTCTTCGATATAAGGCTTATTAATAATATTAATTTTTTCATTAAGATCATTATTATCCCTTAAATTTATTAAATCACTTAAACTATTCTTATATTCATTATCTTCTTCTTTAACAATATTTCTATCTAAATCTAAAGATAAATTTTCATAATTTATTATTTCTTTTTCTCTTTTTTCTATTTTAGGAATTAATAATACTTTCCTAATAGTATCATTAATAGTCTTAGTAACTAATGATTTTAGGTCCTCAAAATTACTAAATTTAATATCTAGTTTTGAAGGATGGATATTAACATCCGTTAGAGAAGGATCACAGTTAAAAATCAAAACCACGATAGGATATCTAGTATCTTCTTTAAATCCTGAGTAAGCTTCATTTATAATTTTATTTAAGGCTATATTCCTAATAACCCTTCCATTCACAATTGTTGTCATATGATTACGATTTGATCTTGTTACTTCTGGTAAAGATATATATCCTTCAAGTTCATAATCATCATTTTGATCTTCAATTCTTAACATTTTTTTGGTTATATCTGTTCCATATATCTTTTTTATAACCTTTAGTAAATTACCTGATCCATCAGTATTGAATAATTCTTTATCATCATTTATTAATTTAAATTTAAGATGAGGGTATGATAAAGCCATTTTATTAATATATTCAATGATGCTAGCTAACTCACTATAAGAAGAAGATAAATGTTTAAATCTGGCCGGAGTATTATAAAATAAATTAGATACTATGATGGAAGTTCCTTGTCTTTCTTCACAAGAAGTATTTTCTAATATTTTACCACCCTTAATATGAATTAAAGTTCCTTCTTCCCCATTAAATGTTTTTAAGACTATTTCACTAACAGACGCAATTGAGGGTAAAGCTTCACCACGAAAGCCTAAAGATGTTATTGAGAATAAGTCGTCATCATTATATAATTTAGATGTAGCATGTCTTTCAAAGGCTAATAAAGCATCTTTTTTATCCATACCAATACCATTATCAATAACTTTTATTTCTCTTAAGCCAGATTCTTTTAATTCTATTTTAATGTCTGAAGATTTAGCATCAATACTATTTTCCACTAACTCCTTAACAATAGATACACATTTTTCAACCACTTCACCAGCAGCAATTTTATTAGATAAAGATTCATTCATTACTTGTATCTTAGACATAATATCACTTCTTTCATTATGTTTTTATTATAACTTATGATGATTATATTATCAAGAAAAAAAGGATTTTATTCTATAAAATCTATAATCATAAAACCAGATGTGACATCTGGTTTTTGTTGATTATTTTATTTATTACTTTCATTACAAAATTATTTCTTATTTAAGTGGATTCCTATACCTTACTATATAAGGTATAATTCATTATGCGAGCACGGATCTCCAGGTAAT
>CAYWKX010000028.1:0-12766 GCA_964459185.1 uncultured Muribaculaceae bacterium
AATAATGATAGGAAGCATTTAAAATTACAAGTCATTTATAAATTAGATAGGGAAAATGAAATTGTAGAAATGAATCTAAACAATAAAAGTAATAAAGGTAAGAGAGGGGTCTTGCATAGTCAAGACATTATTAATGGCAAGAAATCTCTCTTGTGTGATACCAACAGGTCAAGGGGTTAGTGTTACAGCTATACAACAAATAACCGCGGTAAGTGCCGCCATTAATGGTGGAATTCTTTATAAGCCATATATTGTAAAAAGAATTGCCGAACCTGAAACTGGAGGAATTATTTTAGAAAATAATCCTAGTATTGTTAGACAAGTAATTAGTGAAGGGACAAGTAAAGAAGTTAGATTGACTTTAGAGAGTGTTGTATCCTCAGGTACAGGTAGAAATGCTTATATAGATGGATATCGAGTAGGGGGGAAGACCGGAACAGCCCAAAAGGTTAATAATGGTGTTTATATGACTGGTAATTATATTGTCTCTTTTGTAGGTTTTTTACCCGCAACTAATCCAGAAGTAGTTGTCTATGTAGCTATTGATAATCCAAAAGGAGTTACTCAATATGGTGGTACTGTATCAGCTCCAATTGCAAAAGCTATTATGATTGATGCGATTCAAGCTTTAGATATTCCTAAAGTAGAAGGTGGTATTGACAAAGAATATCAATGGTATGATTTAAAATATTATACTGTTAATGACGTGGTGGGAAAGAGTTTAAAAGATGCTAAAAATGAACTAAAACATTTTACAATCGAATATACTGGAAGTGGGAGTAGAGTAATTTCTATGTCTCCAGAAGCAAATTCTAGAATTAGTGAGGGTAGTAAGGTGAGGTTATTTTTAGGTAATTAATTGTAAAATTGATGTAAAATATATAATATCTATTTTTTCTTAGATTTGGGGTGTGTTATAATATAAATAGAAAGAAGTGAGGAAGATGTTAACTTTAACAAAATCTTTGTTTGCTTTAATGATAGGCTTTATTTTATCAACGGCATTTGCTTTATTTATCATTCCTATTTTGAAAAAAATAAAAGCTGGTCAGAGAATAAATGTTTATGTAGAAGCACATAAATCTAAAGCTGGAACACCAACAATGGGAGGGTTAATCTTTATTATTCCTACCATTATTACGGTATTGTTTCTACTATTAACTGATCGGATGGAATATTCAATAAATATTATTATTGTTTTATTTGTTTTTATTAGTTATAGTTTAATAGGCTTTTTAGATGATTATTTGAGTTTAAAAAAAAATACTAATAAGGGGTTAGGTCAAATTCAAAAACTATTTTTACAGTTTTTAGTAGCATTAATTTTTTATATTTTATATAGATTATATGGAGACGCTGATTCGGTTTTAAGAATTACTTTACTTGACTTGGAACTTAATTTAGGATGGTTTTATGGAATCTTTATTTTAATATTCCTAGTAGGATTCTCTAATGCGGTTAACTTAACCGATGGTTTAGATGGTTTAGCTGGTGGGTTATCAGTTATTGCTTTTCTATCCATTGGACTAATTGCATGGGGTAGCTGGTGGATAACTGGATATCAAGATATGGGAATATTTTCCTTTGTTTTAGTGGGATCAATTTTAGGATTTTTACTATTTAATACAAATCCAGCGAAAGTATTCATGGGAGATACAGGTAGTTTAACTTTAGGGGCTACTTTAGCTACAATTGCTATTCTTACCGCTCATGAATTATCTTTAGTTTTAATTGGGGGAGTCTTTGTTATTGAAACATTAACTGTTATTATTCAAATCACTTCAGTCGTTATATTTAAGAAAAAAGTCTTTTTGATGACTCCAATTCATCACCACTTTGAAAGATTAGGTTGGTGTGAATGGGATATCGTTAAGTTATTCTGGGTAGCGGGATTAGTCTTAGGATTATTGGCACTAGTCTATGGGGTTTGGCTATAATCATAAAGGGGGGTATATGAAAAAAATAGATTATATACTATTAATTAGTATTATCTTAATATCTGTATTTGGAATTATTATGATATACTCTTCATCAAATATTTGGGCAGAATATAAATATAATGATCCATATAAATATTTAAAAGCCCAATCATTATTTTTCTTTCTTGGATTTATAGCAATGATCATAGTAATGAAAATACCTTATCTAAATTATTTAAATAAAGCAAACATTATTCTCAGTGTTTGTTTTTTATTACTTATTTTAGTTTTAATCCCAGGGATTGGTACGATTAGAAATGGAAGTAGAAGTTGGTTTGGAATAGGTTCGTTTGGGATTCAACCTTCAGAGTTTGCTAAATTAGGGTTAATTATTTTTACTTCTAAATATTTAGCTAATAATCGAAAAGAATTACGAAATATAAAAAAAGGAGTTTTACCAATTTTGGGTATTGTAATATTTTTCTTTGGTCTAATTATGTTACAACCGGATTTTGGAACGGGGGTAGTAATTGTTATTACAATCATAGCTTTACTCTTTATAAGTGGAGTAAAAATGAATTTTTTCATCAAAATAACTATCTTAGGTTTATTAGGAACAATAGGTCTCATTATAGTTGCGCCGTATCGTTTAGAAAGAATAATATCATTTCTAAATCCTTGGAGTAGTCCCTTAGGAAGTGGATTCCAAATTATTCAGAGTTTATACGCGATTGGTCCAGGAGGATTATTAGGTTTAGGATTTGGTAACTCAATTCAAAAACATTTCTATTTACCGGAACCTCAAACAGACTTTATCTTTTCTATTGTCAGTGAAGAGTTTGGGTTTATGGGAATTGTAATAATAGCTACTTTATTTTTAATTATTATTATTAAAGGAATATCTATAGCCCTAAAAAGCAAGAATTTATTTGGTAAGTATTTAGCCTTTGGGATAACCTTTTGTTTATCGTTTCAGACACTACTTAATTTAATGGTTGTTGTTGGCTTAATACCTGTAACGGGAGTAACATTACCATTTTTAAGCTATGGAGGATCATCTTTATTGATAACAATGATAAGTATGGGAATATTGTTGAACATAAGTAGATTTCAAGAGGAAAGGTTGAAATAATTTTTTTCAGACTATTGACAAAATCGATAGTCCTGTTTTTTATAAAACGATTTGTTAAAATTAATTCTTTGTTTATGATATAATTAAAATAATAGGAGTGATGTTGTAATGAATGATATTGTAAGAGAGAAAAAAAAGAAATTTATTTTAAAGATCTCATTTATAGTTTTAATAATTATAGTATCGATAGTAGCATTGTGTACTATATTTGGGATTGTGGATTATTTTAGAACAAAAAGTGGCAAAAAGCCAATATTTATTTATCATACAGTAAATGTTTCGACTTTTGATGTTCAAATGGCTGGGCTTGAAGATATTGCTTTACCTAGCAAAGAAGGTGCAACTTATTATGGTATGGGATATACTGTTTCAACTTGTGATAATAACGCGGGGAAATATACTTTCCAACTCGGTTATAAGAAAACAGAACCTTGTTATACTAGTCTAACTTGTACAGCAAATAAAAAAGGCACATCGGTTTTAAATGATGATTCTACGGTATCATATAATGCAAACGATAAGGATAATTATGATTATACTTTTTTTGAAGGTAAATTAACGAAAGTTATTACAACCCTAATAAGGCCTATTTCTTCTATTGAAAATGTAGAAACTGCTGATACAGAGATTAGAAAATTTTATAAGAACATTCCCGGTTGTGCTGGAATGGGAAAGAAAATAAGTGAAGAAGCGTATGTAACAATAATATCTTGCACTATACCTAAAATGTCAAATAATGATATTGATAAATATTTGCCTATAAGAACTAAAGAATTATTAGAATATACAAGAGATGAAATAATTGCTTATCATCATAACGATCTAAATTGTGAATAAAGGAAGTGGTAAAGTTTATGAAGAAAAAAACTAAAATTTCTATTGTTATTATATCTATAATACTAGTAGGTATCATATTTGGTACAATTGATTATTATAGAGCCAAAGATGAAAAGACACCTTTATTTGCAATTAATATAGGTAAAAGTGCTATTAATGCAGATATATATGTAGGTTTAGGTTATACAGTTACTAAGTGCCCAGAATTGGAAAATACTAACGACTATATGGAAGATGGCATTGTTGATTTTCATCTAATAATGCTTTTTGCTCATGCTTGTTTTATAGAAAACGATGATACAGCATTGAATGATGTTTATAATAAAATAGGCGAATATTTTGGAGATGAGAATGCAGATCGTAGCAATTTAGCTTCTAATCATCTTGATACAACAAATAATGTAGTAGTAGTGGAATTAATTGATAATAGTAAAGAAAAACAAGGAAGTTTTTTTAAAAATGCTAAAATTGATTCTAAATATTCTAAATATATTAAATTTGAGCAAGGTGGACCATATTACACGCTTGATAAATGTAATTCTGATGGTTTAAAAATAATAACAGGGGAAATAAAAGAAATCAATAATCCGAATTATAAAAGAAAAGACATGAACTTAAAAGGAACTATTATAATTAATATCATTGGTGGGCTTAGTTCAGAAGATGATATAGTGTTCTATCATAATTCAAATGCAGAGTTTAAAATAGGGCAAAAAGTTAAAGTTGGATATGGTGGAGATGTTGATTATAGTAATCCTCCTCAAGCATTTGCCGAATGCATTGAATTACTACAATAAAAATGAAATGCGAATAATTTTTTCAAAAAAGCAGTGTAATATTAATAAATAAATTACAATTTGTTGAAATATATTTCAAATGTAATTGATAAATACCCAAATATAATGAACAACGAAATAAATATATTTCCATAAAATAAAAGACGGTCACCCGTCTTTTATATACATTATATAACGTAGCCCAAGAAGTTTTCCACTATCAAAATGACATCATATTATAGCAGATTAATCTATGTATAAATTTAAAATGTAGTTATCAGTTAATAAACCAAAATCTTAATGTTAGATTTTGGTTTTGTATTTAATAGAACAATTATGGAAGGAGGATTACCTATGAGAAAAAGAAAGAAATATAAAATAAATTGTTATTACTCAAATGATGACAAAACATTGCTAGATATACTCGCTGAATTATATCTAGAACATATTAATAAAAAATATAAACATAAATAAATGGATTGTTTTCGATATGTTATAATATAAATATTGAAAGCAGTCTTGATTCATATGAAAGTTAGGAGGTAAAAATAATGAATCAACTGTTTAAAAGTGCAAGTTATTTAAGGTTGTCAAAAGAAGATAATCTAAAAATTGATGAAAGTAGTTCAATTTCAAGTCAAAGGATTATTATTGAGTCCTTTGCCAAATTCAATAATTTAAACATAGTAGAGGAATATGTAGATGATGGCTATACTGGTGGTAATTTTAATAGACCAGCATTCCAAAGAATGATTGAGGATATTAAGAATGGTAAAATTAACTGTGTAATTACAAAAGATTTATCGAGATTAGGTAGGGAAATGTATCAAACGGGTGGGTATATCGAGGATTACTTTATTGATAATGGTGTTAGGTATATTGCTATCAATGATTCTTATGACTCACAAGTCGGAGATTCTATGCTCGGTATAAGACTAGGTGTTAATGATTTGTATCTTAGAGACATATCTAAGAAAGTTAAAAGCTCTATGAGAGCTAAACAACAATCTGGTAAATATATCGGTTCTTATCCCTGTTATGGCTATAAAAAAGACCCAAGCGATAGACATCATCTTATTCCTGATATTAAAGTTGTATCAGTAGTTAGAATGATATATGAGTTAGCGTTATCAGGTTATGGTATAAATACAATATGTAATAAACTCACAGAAATGAGAATCCCAATACCTATAGTTTATAAGGGTGAGTTAAGAGGTAAATTAGTTACTGATAATGACGGCTTAGGAATATGGAAACATTCTACTGTAAGAAATATTTTAACTAGTCAAATGTATATTGGAAATATGGTACAACATACCTATGAAAAGGTAAGTTATCGTTCTAAGAAAATAAAAAAGATAAGTGATGATAAACTAATCATTGTAGGAAACACTCATGAACCAATAATAAGTAGAGAAGATTTTGATAAGGTACAAGATATACTAAAATCAAGAACAGGATTCACTAGATTACAAGACAAAAAGTATTTGTTTACTGGTTTATTAAAATGTAAAGAATGTGGGGCATCTTTGAGTATTTCTGAGAAGAGGAAAAAAAGTAATAATTCTCATTATACGCAATGTAATTTATATAGAAGAAAAGGTAAATATGGTAAATGTACTCTACATAGAATAAATTATGATTGGCTTGAAGAAGACCTGTTATCATTAACTAGAAGCATATGTGAAAGATTCTTAAATGATTATGATTACGAGGGGATTACCGCTAAAGTAAAAAAGGTCAATGATGAGAAGTTGAATGAATTAACTAATGAATTGGAAAATATCAATATTGATTTGGTTAGAAACAATAATTTTATTCAAAATCTTTATAAAGACAAATGCTCCGGTATGCTTCGTGATGAGGATTATGAAATGATGTATAAAAGCTTTTCAACAGAAATTAAGAACTTAAAATCAAGAAAAATAATTTGCGAGGAAAAAATAAGAAGTGTTGAACTTGAATTATCAAGCTTTGACTATGATGGATGTAGAGATGTGGCTCAAAAATTTATGAGTATGAAGAATCCAACTAGAAATATTCTTAGCCAAATTATCCAAAAGGTTGAAATAAGTGAAAATAAAGAAGTTGATGTTTATTATAATTTTAAAGAATTCTCATATATAAACCAATAATTTGTAGTTCCACATTTTATAAGTTACCACAAAAAATCATCCACAATTTTTATGTCACCGGGGTAACATTACCATTTTTAAGTTATGGAGGATCTTCTCTTTTGGTAACCATGATAAGTATGGGTATTTTATTAAACATAGGTAGACACTAAAAAGAATGAATGAGATAACCCACTTGTAATTGACTATTAATAATGATAAAATATTTATAGTGAGGGTACTAATAAAATGAAGAATAAGAAATTAAGTAATGAGAAAGAACAACATATAAATAACTCCTATGAGTCAACATTAACAGAAAATGAATTTGTGAGTTTGCTATTATCATATTTGCGTCAAAAAGGTATTAGAACGATAACAGAAGAGGAGTTGTCAAAGAAACTATTTCCATATTATCTAAATGAAAAATATAGAATATTGTTTACAGATATCGCAAAAGCTAGAGATGGTGATAAAGTTGATATTGGAGATGGAATGTATAGTGAAAAATATTTTTCTGATAATATAATGTGGACTATTGATAATCCCACAACATTGTATTTGCTTTATAGGTCAGACTATAATATTTTAGAATATGAAAAAATATTTAGACCAGAAATAGTAAGATTGTTAGATGAAGTTGCTGATGAATTTGGAGTACGCAATAAAGTTGAATCGTCTAGATTTAATATATATGGGTATGATCCAAATAAAAATTACTCAATTTTTGAAGCAAAGAATTCGGTTATATATGGATTAGAGCTTATAACAGATGGGGATATTCAAACAATGTCCGATAGCAAAATTGAACCACACATATTATATGCCGATCCGAGTGGCTTTTCGGAATATCGTACTTATAAAGAAGGAATTCTTAGGGATGTAACAATAGAAAATGCTAGTTATGCGATCACACAAGGAACTCATAAAGGAGAAATAAAAAAAGTAGAAGTATTTACTAAAATTGTTGAGTTAGAAAAATTAAAGAAAATTCGTGAAATTGCTAGTGTAATTCATAATGATGAGGATTCATTATTGATAAATGATAGACCATATGTAAGAAAAAAGACATTATGGTAGGGAGCAAATCTTTAAATATTTAAAAAATCCTAAATAGGATTTCAGATATTGAAAAAAAGGCAGAAATTTGGTAAAATAATATTAGAAGTTCTTAATTTGAAGAACAAGAGAGGAGAAAAAATGAATAGTAAAACTAAGATCACTAATTTTGGTAAGGAGTTTAAGGAATTTATTTCTAAGGGTAATGTTATTGATTTAGCGGTTGGTGTCATTATTGGGGGAGCTTTTGGTAAAATAGTATCATCACTTGTTAATGATATTATTATGCCTCTTGTTGGGATTATCATCGGAGGAATTGATTTTAATACTCTTACTTTAACTATTAAGGACGCTACTATCAACTATGGGATTTTTATTCAAAATATTGTTGATTTCTTAATAATAGCTTTTTGTATCTTTTTATTCTTAAAGGTTATTCTTAAATTAAAGAAGAAAGATAAAAAAGAAGAAGCCCCAAAAGAAAAACCAGAAGATATAAAATTATTAATAGAAATAAGAGATTTACTTGCTAACAATAAATCAGTATCAGAAAAAAAGAAATAATTATAAAAAAGGGTATACAAATCCTTTTTTTAATATTTTATTATTCTTTATAAAAAATGATGAAAAAAAATATTTTTATGTTATAATAAATATAGTTATATGAGGAGGATTATATTATGATTGAAAGGTTAAGAAATATGAGTAAAAAAACATTAATAACGACTTTATTCATAGTTATAGTTATTATTGTTTTAATCATATTCTTAAGTAATTGGGTCCAAAATTTAGGTTCAGGTAAATCTTTTAAAGCCATCCAGGAAAGTATGGTAACGGCCGCAGAGAATTATGCATCTGATAACGACAGTGTTTTACCTACTGAGGAGTTGGAGACAGTTACAATTGATGTTAATACTCTAGTAAATGGTCAATATATAAAGAGTTTAGAGAATATTAATAAAAATACAATAGGTTGTTCAGGAAAGATTAATATAACCAAAGTCAGAGAAGAATATGTTTATAAAGCTTATTTAATATGTGAAGATAATTATAAATCATTAAAAGATGCTGTTTTATCTCAAGAAATTGTTACTTCAGAAGATGGTTTATATGAAATGAATAATATGTATGTTTACCGTGGGGAGAATGTCAACAATTATATCAAAATAGGTGAAAATTTATGGAGAATTGTAGATATTGATAAAGATGGGAATATAAAAGTATTAGCGGATTTTAAAGTAGATTCTTATACTTGGGATGATAGATATAATTCTGAGACAGGTTATAATTCAGGAATAACTAATTTTAATGTAAGTAGGGTAAAGGATACTTTAAATAATCTATTTTATAATTTTACTTACATTCCCAAGACATTTTCAGACAATGTCAAAAATACTACTTGGTGTGTTGGATCTAGAACACTTGTGGAAACTGATAAGAGTAATAGTAGTGAATGTTCGAAATTAAGTGAAGAAATTCCGTTTGGACTTCTTACTGTGTCTGAATATATGAGAGTAAGTTTAGATGAGGGTTGTATCCAAACAGATAGTCCAGAATGTATGAATTATAATTTCTTAGATAGTTATAATAGTTCCTGGTGGACCTTAACACCCAAGACATTGGGAAAATCAAAAATATATTATGTAAGTTCCATGATTGAAGAAGCAAATGCTAGTTCTAATAAAAAATTAAGGATTTCTTTCGTTCTAAAAGATACCACTCTAATTGTCGGAGGAACAGGAACAAAAGAAAATCCATATGTTTTTGAATAAAAAGATTGAAAAAAATGTAAATGTTTGTTATAATCATATTACATAATTTTTTCTGGCGATGTAGCTCAGTTGGCTAGAGCACACGGTTCATACCCGTGGTGTCGAGAGTTCAAATCTCCCCATCGCTACCAAATTTGAATAAAAGCCCACTAATTAGTGAGCTTTTTTATTTCTCTTGAAAATGTCCGTGATTGAAACTTTTCTTCTTACTTTATTTTTATTTTCAGAATTATTTAGATTACAAACATTTATATTTCCAAAATCAATAGCGTTAGGATCTACAATATTTCTTAATAATTTATTTTTTCTTATTTTATCTGTAATATCTTTAATATATTTTCTTTCTTCTTCTACGTCATTTAGTTGATAAGTAGTTAAAATATAATTAATTAGGTTATTGATAAAGATAATTTTTCTTTGTAAATATTCATTAATAAAAGTAACTTGATTATTCCTTAATAAATCAGTTAAGTCAAGACATCTTTCGTAGGTATCCCTTGAAAGACCAGAGGGGACTAAGGTATTTTCAACTTTTTTATAAAAATCACTATAAGGAATTAGTTTAAAACACTCAGCACAATATATATAAAAACGATAATTATCAAAATCTAATAAAAAATTACTAAAATTATTAGGCTTTTCAGGATTATTTGCTATGTTGAAAACTAGGTTTTTATGTTGACAAGTTTCATCTAAGTTGTTCATGTTATAAGATACTTTATCCAAACTCATTTTTGAATTTAGATAAATATGTTTATATAGGGTTTCAACATTTTCAAATGCTTTTTTTAATAATTGAAATTCCATTTCTTTTCCTTTTTTTAATTGTTTTAATCTTTCAATTTGTTCAAGTCTTTTTTGATTATAAGTTCCCATAGAACCTCCATCTAATTTGTTATTTTATAGTAACATCTATTATATCACATTGTCAAGTATAAAAAATAGGGTATCTATTATATAAATATAATTTTTCTTTGAATATAATACAAGGAGAATATTAAAACATATTAGAATCACTTAGAAGGGGGAAATTATGGGGATAAATGAAATTTTACCTATTGTTACAATTATTATTACTTGGGTTCTAGGATATTTGGCTAAAAAATCAACATGGCTGAACAATAAATTAATACCTTTACAAAATATTGCTATATCTTTAATTGTAGCTTTAATAGAGTGGATAATAACAAAAGATTTTTCTATTGCAATAGCATTATCTGGTTTAGTTGCAGGGGGAAGTTATGATATATTTCATAATATAAAAAAATTAGTGGGTGAGAGGTGAAATGGGGGTACTTAAAAAATATCCTGAGTATTTAACTAAAGAATATAAAGCCACTCATTTAGCTAATGATATCGTTGGTAGACACCCAAATGGATATAATGTCCTTGATACTATTATAGCCTTAGAAAAAGGTAAGGTTATTCAAATAATAGATGATTGCCAGATTAATACCTCTGGGGAGAATATTTATAATTCACCATATGTTGATATAAAAAATGGAGGTAATATAATTGTTATTGATCATGGAAACGGTTATAAAACTAGGTATCTACATTTAGGATATGGAACAATAAAAGTATCATTAAACCAAATAGTAAATAAAGGAGAGGAAATAGCCTATATGGGTAATACCGGTTATTCTTTCGGGGGACATTTACATTTTGAAGTAGAAAAAGATGGAGTTAAAATAGATCCCTACGAATATGCTTTTAACGACAAAACTTTTATTTCTTTACCTACACCCGTAGAAAGAAATGAAAATACAGTCCAGATTGAAGTTATAGAAAGTCAGTTAAATTGTCGAGTGGGGCACGGAACAAATTATGAAAGCATAGGTTTTATTCCTATTGGTATATATAATATATTAAATACATATATTGGTGAAGATTATGTCTGGTATGAGGTAGAGGGTGGTAAGTGGATTGCTAACAATGGGGAATGGATAAGGATATTAGGAATAGTAGTATATGAAGAGGAAGAAAAAAATGAATCTGATGAAATACCTGATTATTATGAATCAAAAGAAAAAAACAATGTTTTATTATGGATATTTCAAGTTATAATTAAATTCTTTAAAAAGATATTTAAGAGTTAGGAAACTAGCTCTTTTATTAATAAAATAAAAAAAGTCTCATTATAAGACTTAATTCCAAATAGTCTGGAAACAAAATAATATAACTAATTTTACTTTTTTATAGTATATATCTTCTTGGCAAAAAATGTTGAAGTAAAGTATTGTACTAATAATAGTAATATTGCTCCAAAAATTATTATTATCCATAGCATTGAGTTGGTTAAGGAAAAATCTAAATGAAACATACCTTCTAAGTTAGAGGCAGTATATTTATCCGAAAGTGCTATGTATGCAGAACAGAAACATATAAAAATTAGTACTACGGAGGAGTATATATTAGATAACATCAAATTATGCTCAAATGTTTTTATATTCATATTTTTTATATCCGCTTGTCTTCCAATATATATACCTCCAAGTATTCCTGGTATTATATTAAATATGGGGACACCCATAAAAAATCCAAATATACATACTGAAAAAAATAAATGTATTGGTATTAATAAAACTATGTTAAGGTTGTAAAAATTATTAATAGCTTTTTTGAGTAAAATTATGCTTAGAAATATTGTTATTAAAAATCCTATTGCTATACCGGCGAATATATTCCACTTAAGTAAATAAAAAAACCACCAAAAGATTAATAATGGTAATATGATTAAAATAGTTTCAACAATGAGGGCGGAGAATAGTTTATCAAATGTTCTAATTTTTTTATTACCATTTATATTCATATAATCACCTAATATAATTATATATCATTTATTTAAAAAATAAAACTGCAAATTATTCATTACGGTTTTTAACCCCTTTCCCAAGATATGGGAATGATTTTTAGATGGTCGGGAAGACAGGAAATTTTGGATTGTATATCTCAAAAGTTCATTTTCTTTTATTATAAGGTTTTTTCGGTTATGAGCGTTTACCATTTACCTCTATAATTCTCTATTTTTTAGTCAAAACAAGACCAAAAACAAGATCATTTTCTTAACTTCAAAATAATGCCCTTTTCTTGTGCTTTAGTGTTGATTAAATTGACAATCATTTTTATTTTTTCATTTATATCAATTTCCTTTTCT
>CAYWKX010000029.1:0-12451 GCA_964459185.1 uncultured Muribaculaceae bacterium
AAATGGTCTGTCAAGTACTGATTTACACACTTTTTGATCTCTTAAATCCCCGATAATAAAATCATCGGAGTTTAATCCTTGGTGCTCATTATGTTTAAGATCAACACCCCGTACCCAAAAACCTTCTCTTTTTAATCTTTTCACTAAATGTCCACCAATAAATCCACCTGCTCCGCATACTAAAGCTGTTTTTGTGTTTCCCATTATCCTTTCCTTACAAATGATTAAATATTTCTATAAATTTATCTGTGATATTATCTATATCGAAATTTTTCTCTGCATAATTGCGACCATTTTTCCCAAATGAAATCCTAATATCTTTATCATTAAATATTTTTTTGGCATTTTCCACAAATTTTTCTTG
Organism: uncultured Muribaculaceae bacterium; assembly: GCA_964459185.1. Taxonomy (GTDB): domain Bacteria; phylum Bacillota_I; class Bacilli_A; order RF39; family UBA660; genus CAYWKX01. Next base: position 365 of record CAYWKX010000029.1, read on the forward strand.
TTGGTTTGGCAAACTTACCAAACCGGCAGAATGTTTCGATAAAATTTTAGAAGCTAAGTTTTCACTTGGCATTGATGCAAGTATAATTTTTCCAGCACATAAATAAGTTAGTACTTTTGATGGTACAGAAAATATTCCAGCATCCTCTTCTAATAGCGCAATTAATACATCTGCCGAAGACAACATCATTGACATCTCACTGTATTTTATAAAATCAAGTAAAATAATATTATTGAGATTTAATTCTGTCTTCCGTTTTTTTAAATAAGCCCGCCCAATACCTTCAGTTATGACAATAATTTTTACATTTTCGTTTTTATTAAAAGACAAAGCTAGGTTTATTAACAATTCGGGATTGTGCTTATGACCTAAGGTTCCTGAATAAACATAATTGAAACATTTTTCTATATTATGTTTACGAGAAAATGAATTATCTTTATCAAACATCTGTATTTTATTAATTGTAGCCCAATTAGGAATGACATAAACTTTTTCCTTTTTATTTACGTATGAAGCAAAATCTTCTGATATTAGGATAATTGCATCACTAGAAGATAAAATGTTTTGTTCTATTTTATTGTAGAAATTTCCAACTAATTTACCTAAGAAACCAATTTTTTTACTTAATATTTTTTCAATTGCTGGACCATACAAATCTTGAACCCAAAAGATAAACTTGCAATTCATCTTTTTACATTTATCTTGTATGATTTTTAATGTATCAATTGGGACATTAGAAGCTATGAAAATATCTGGTTCCATTCTTTCAATTTGCTCAGACACCAATTGTCCTATTTGTATTTCTTGCTTTCGCCTTTTTATGTATGAGTTTTTCTTAAATTCCTCTTCTAGTTTTATCCCAATTATTTTAAAATTGTCAGAATCTGCTTCTGTTTTAATTAAATCCCCTTTAGGTGTTTGAAAAGATTCGGAGAAACCATGTAAAACTTCAAAGCCACTTTTAGCAAGATTCCTGCTTAATTCAACTTGAAAAGGATGTCCTGAATTATCATAAACAAATATTTTCATCTACTACCTAGGTTTAAATACCAATCTATTGTTTTACTAATACTTTCTTCAAAAGAATAATTTCCTTTCCCTAATACTTGAAAAGTTTTATCCATATTTATGGGATTTGGTGTAACCATATTAATATATCTTGTTTTGTTCATCGGGAAAGGCAAATTAACTATTTTTAATATTTCCCCAAATATTGAAGCTATTTTAAATATACCTTTTGGTAATTTTTTTATTTTCTCATATCCCATTCTTTTATGTATTGCTAAAACAAAATCTTCCAAGAATATGGGCTCATCTCCAACATAAAACGTCTTTTTATTTACTAATTCAGAACTACAATAAAAAATATTATATATCTGTTGCACAACATTTCCGACATATCCATAAGATCGTAAAACATTAATATTCGGATGATAATATTTACCCTGCTTAATTACATTAAACAAACCTTTTACATATACGTCATTAAATGGACCATAAACATTTGTAGGCCTTATAATGACCCACTCTTTTTTCAAGTTGAAATGTCTAACAATTTTTTCTCCTTCAACTTTACTTTCACCGTAAACAGTGAATGGGTGATATTCCTCATCACTCAAGGGTTGGCCATGAAATTGATTAACATATTGTGTTGATGTAAATACAACCCGTTTAATTGAATCACATTCATTAACTATTTTACAAAGATTTTCGACACCAATAATATTCGTTTTAAAATCCGATATTGATTTGAATTTAACATCTGCCTCAGCAGCAAAATGAACTATAAAATCAGGGCTAAAATTCTTCACGGCATTTCTTAGTATTTCATAATTATTTATATCTACTTTTAACCAATATTTTTTATGATTATCCATTTTGGGGGATTTAATATCAAGATTTAAAATATTCATTTGTTGGTATTCACCTTCTAGAAAAGATATTAGATTTGTACCTATAAATCCTGATCCACCTGTAATTAATATTTTTTTATTGATTATCATTGTTTTTCCACCTTTGCTTTATAGGTTTACACGGGTTACCCGAACAGATCATATTGGAAGGCATACTTTGAGTAACAATGCTACCAGCTGTAATTACGCTATCTGTTCCAATAAAAACCCCTGGTGATATAAAACTGTTTGATCCCACAACAACTCCATCCTTTATTTTTACAGGTTTGTTCATATATGAATAAGTTATATCTCTAAAATTATGATTACCACAACAGATAAATATTCTGTGTGCAATAGCTACATTGTTACCTATTGATATTTTTTCAAAATTTAATAATAAACAACCTTGTCCGATCCAACTATTGTTTCCAATTTCCAGTTTCCACGGGAAATGAATATTTACATTCGGTTGAATAACAACATCTTTCCCAATTTTTGCTCCAAATAGATTGAGTATTAATACTTTTAACCTATTTGGCCAAGGGAAAAATGATAAAAAGAATATCATCTTTATTAAATACCACAATATTTCGACAAATTTATTCTTACCTCTATCGAGCCCATTTTTTTTATTAAATAAATCTAAACGGACTTTTGAAGGATAATTACTTTCTTCATCGCTCATATGCATAACTGTAAATAGTTGATAATTTTTCAATTGAAAATTGTGAAACAGCTGTTTGACAATTTTGTTTTTTATTCCCTAATTCTTTAATATCTGAGAAAATATCTTTCAATTTTATATAAACATCTTCTTTTGTAGGCTCACATACCCAACCACAATTATTATTTATTATTACATCATATATATATACCTGATTTGAAATTAGTACAGGAACATTATAATATAATGATTCTATAACAACATTCCCAAAATTTTCATTATAGGAAGGCAAAACAAATAAGTCGCATTTTTCAAATAATTGCTTTTTATCCATGTTATCTACAAATCCAAGAAAATCAATATTATTTGTTAAACCTTTTTCAATAACTAAAGATTTTACAAACTCCACATAAGATTTTTCCCCATGTCCTGCAATCAACAATTTGACATTGATTTTTTCATTATTCAATTTTTCAATGCTTTCTATAAGAAGAGGTAATCCTTTTTTGACTTCAATTCGAGACATATAAAGAATTTTAAATTCTTTCTTTTCATTACCATATTGATCGAACTTGAATTCAACTTTTAGCAAGTTTGGTTCTTTGTTAAAAGGAAGTGGCAAAACATTCACTAAAGGTTGAGAATTGTAACTAACTAATTCATTTTTTTCTTTTTCAGAAGTACAGAAAACAAAATAACTTGATTGAAGAATTTTCCTAATAAAAATAATTCCCAAAATTGTTTTAAGAATTTTTTTCCCTCTTAAATTAATATCAAATTTATCTAAAGAACCAGCTGGCCTAATTATATATTTTTTTTTCTTCTTACGAAGAAATAAAGCGGAAGTAAATAGAATACCTGCCCAGATTCCATGAATAACAAATAGATCATATGAGTTATAATTAATTTTCAACCATTTTTTAGCATTTTTTGAAGCAAAATATTTGCTTGGAAAAGATTTATAAAAAATATGAATTGCTGAATTTGAATCGTGATTGTAATTAGATTTGGGAACTCCTGTTGTAAGTATTTCAGAATTATATCCCAGAAATTTTTCCAAAGCTATTATATTATTCAAAGCAAAAACTGGTCCTCCTAATTCTTTTTCAACTCCACTTATTATATGCAATATTTTCATTCTATTTTATTCCATCAACAATAAGTGATTTTTTTCTAATTATATAGGAGTTTTGATTTATTATATCATCATCAACAATTATCATATCTTTATATATTTTCTCAATATTTTCAATATTATTAATAAATTTAGCCTCTTTATCGCAATACACTAACGGGATACTTTTATACCCAACTAATTCTAAGAGTTCAGATAGCATATAAACGTTCCACCTTGTTTTATGTTTCCACGGGTTTGTAAAAGGCATTTTTTTATCAGGAGAGCCATAATTTTCTGGAGTTTCATACGTACGTAAATCTGCATCTGGGACAACAGTTCTTATTACTCCACCAACTTTCAAAATACGATATAATTCTTTAAACAATGCAGATGCCTCATCAAAAAAAAGATGTTCAAAGAAATGTTCACTATATATGAACGAAAATGTATTGTCTTGAAAATTAAGCGAATCCCCTTTCTGGTAATAAAAGGGCACAAAATTTTGATATTCTATGTTTTCTCCTTTTTTAAGATATTTTGAAATTATAGTAGGTATCTTTTTTATTGTATTTGAGAGAGTTCTTTGTGTAAGTATTTCTTTCATCTTAGATTGATAGTTCGTTTTTAGCACTGAATTATCGCCTAAATTTAACCAACTTTCATCTGCGAATATTTTACTTGTTTCTAAAGGTAATTTCTCAAGTCTTCCAGCACCGATATGTAATCTTTTATGCATAATTTCCCTATTTATTTAATTGATATTTTATACAGGAGAATACTTCTAATGGGCTAATAGAAAGTATACATTTATTTTTATATTTACTGCATTTTTCTAAATAACATCCAAGACATTCGACCCTATTGTATAATACTATATTCTTTCCTCCAAATGGGTACCATTCGTAAGGAATATTTCTTGAAGAAAATATTGCTAAAATAGGTGTATTTACTGCAGCAGCCAAATGCATAGGTCCACTGTCATGCCCAATGTATAATCTTGCTTGTTTAATTATAGCTGCACTGATTCTTGGAGTAATCATTCCTGCGCAATTAACACCCTTACCGTTCCATTGCGAGAGTAATATTTCACATCTTTCAAATTCATCAGCAGAACCAATCAAAACTATTGAGTATTCATTTTTGTATTCATTCAATTTTTTAACAAGAGAAATCCAATTTTCTATTGACCAATCTTTAATATCCTGCTTAGTACCGGGACAAATTGTAATAAATTTCTCTAAAATACTCATATCCTCTATTATTTTTTTTGCAACTTCTATTTCAGTTTCGCTAAGATGCAAATTCCACCAAAAATTATTTTTCAAATCAACACGATTCGAAGCACCAATATTTTTAAGCAATCTTTCTGATTCAGGCTCAATACAAACGGTTTTATAATTAATTTGCTTGTTTTTTTTTCTATATTTTATTTTTAATCCAACAATTTTCTTAATTCCACTTAATTTAAAGAACACGAAATCCCTAATATTAGCCACTCTACCTCTTTCAGCAAGAATAAAATATAAATAATCGAATTTCTTTTTACGCAAATCAAAACACAATTTTATTAATTTAATAATATTTCTAGTTCCCAAGTTATATTTTATAACACTAGTAAATAAGTTTTCATTTTGAAATAATTCTTCTATTTGAGATGCTTTTCCCATAACTGGTTTGTTAGTTAAAACAGTAATTTCATCATTGGGATGCAGTGTTTTGATATATCTAAAACATGGTAATGATATTAATAGATCCCCCATACTTCCCAAACGATATATAAGAATATTCTGTTTTCTCAAATTATAACCATAAAATTATTAATGAATAGCCTTTTTGTTAACTGCTATTGCAATTAACAATGAATGTGGAACAATAATACCCGAATAGTGCAATGTATCAAAAGAAAAACCTAAAGAAAGGAATAATAATATTCCAATAAGAAGATCAAATTCCTTTGAAATAAATAATGCTTTACAAATTGATATATATTTAACTAAATAAATTGATAACCCACATAGTCCAATCGTTAATAAAATCATTAAGTAATTATTATCGAAAGTCGGCCACAATGTATGTATTTCAAGAAATAATAAATCTTTACTCGAACCTATTCCATTCCCAAATATTGTATATAAAATATTCTGTGATACAAGTCTATTAAATCCTGCTAAAATATAAATACCTCTTGCAATACTACTACTATCAGAACCGAAATCAATTATTCTGAAAAAAATAGCTTGGAAAACATCCGGAAATATATATATAACTACCATAGAAGTTATAAATGTAAAAATCACAAATATCAATTTAAATGTTACTTTTTCTCTAAAAATATAAACCAATAAAACAAAAGTAAAAAGAAATATGCTAGTACGTGAATTCCCTGCAATTATCCCCAAGATTATAAAACTTAAAATCAATACTTTTAATTTATTGTGTTTTATTAACCATACAAGTGGAAATGAAATAAGAATTAAATTTGAATACAATAAAGGATGGCCTAAAGAGCCGTTTGCTCTTTCCATGCCACTCTCGATAAAATAAGTATAACTGTTTTGATTATAATCTGAATAAAGGTTATAGTAAAAAGGGATTATATAATTAAAAAATATTTCAATAATTCCTATTAAGGAAAATAGAATTAAAGAATAGCCAATAATTTTCAATAATACTTGTGTATCAACATATTCAATTATATGCATGAAAATTATTACTAATAATATGTATGCCCCAATATATAATAGTATCATATGAAGGCTAAATGTAAATTTTGCAAAAGAGAAAAAGATACTTAAAAACATAAAGAAAAGAAAAATCATCTCATGCTTAAATAACTTTAAAGATACATATGTTTTAATTGTTTCCTTAAATTTTTTATTGAATAATAGTATTGAAAAAATCACTAAAGTAAGCACAATATTTAACCCAATTTCAGTACCGTTAATCACAAATTTTAAATTACTTCTTTCTAACGGTAGAAAAAAATTCACCCCTATTATTAAAATAAATAATATGATATAAGATAATTTATTTTGTGACAACATACTTTTCGTATTCCGATTTGCCACGTATACCATCAATTATTGCCCAAAATAGGAATTTTAATTTTCTCTTTCGACCTCTTATTAAATAAAAAAATAAATTTTTACTTAAATAAACCATTACAAAAATATTTGAAAAAAACAATTTTATTCCTTTTCTATATTTTTTATTTATGTAAAATCTATTCCTAAATGAAAAATAAACTACATAGGGCGGGGTTGTCCCTTCATTATTTTTATAACTGAAACTATTTTTAGCAATTTTTGACTGGTGATGATATATAATTATATCTTTTAGTATTAAAAACCTTGATTTTACTTTGTATGCTCTATAGCAGAAATCTGTATCTTCACAATACATAAAATAATATGGATCAAACATTCCTATTTTATTAATTAATGCCGAATTTACAAGCATAAAACAGCCAGTTATAAAATTAATGTGATTAGAATTTGGGTTAATATCCGTATAATGTTTACCACTTATATATATATTAGTTAGATGTCCACCAGTATATAAATTTTTATCCCCATCCCCGTTTAGAATTCTGCAACCAGCTAAATCATACTCAAGATTAGGTAATATACTAATTATATTATCAATAATGCTATCTTTAAAATCAATATCAATATTCATTATTAAAAAGTGTTCGTATTTGTCAATTCCATATGAAAGTCCTTTATTTACGCCGCCAGCAAAACCCGCATTTATTTCATTAAAAATTAATTTCACATTATTAATATTTTTTAATCTTTCATTAAGTTCATTCTTTTTGCTTGAGTTGTTATCTACCACAAGAATATCAAAATTTGTGGTATTATTTTTCGAGTTGAGAATTTCAATAGTATAAAATAATTCATTATTTGAGTTATAATTAATTAAAATGATCCCCAATTTATTTATTAACATTTATTCCTCATTTAGTAGAAATTTTAATTTTAAGTTTATATAAGAAAGAATAGTTTAATGTAATCAATACAATTAACGCTAAAAAGCAAAAGAGCGTTCGAGAGATAGTTGAGAAATTTATAATATAGTATGAAGAGAAACTTAAAATAAGGTAGTAAATAATATTTTTCTGATTTGATATTAATATGTTCAATCTAATAATATTATTAATGTAAAAACAGTGTACTGCAAAACTGAAAATAATTCCAAATAACATAAACATTGCTAAGCCTTTTGCACCATAAAATGATCCTAAGTAATTTAATATGACAAATGAAATAGCATTAAAAAAGGATAAATAGAATAAAGATTTTTCATTTTTACTAGTGATTAAAAGCATCCCGAAAAAAGAATGAAATATTAAATTAATTCCAACAAATATTTGTAATGAAAATGAAGAATTCGCTAGAACATATTTTTCTCCAAATAAAAAGCTTATTAATTCAGGGACAAATGAACATAAGAGAATTGAAAAAAATAAATTTAAAATTATAAGGGATTTAAAGGTAAATATTGTTTGTTCAAAATATTTAATTTTGTCATTACTGTAATAATTCGAAAAGTTTGGGAAAAGAGCATTAAATAGATTGGCAGATATCATAGATAGTGGAATAAGAAGTTTATTACCCACACCAAAATAAGCTACTTCTTTTATGTCCGAATTTATATTTAAAAATAATATTGAAAATTGATTAATAGGTAGTGCTAATATTGCTGCTCCATAAATTGGCATACTATATTTTAAAAGTATTAAAGGAGATATATTAGAAATACTCTTGTCTGCTATTTTCTTAAAATAGTCTTTTTTAAGCCCCAAAAGGAATAAAACAATTGTTTTACAAATGTTTACACTGACCCAAATTAAAAGGATAAGTTCGACCGAAACTAACAGTTGTTGTGGAAAAAGAAAAACTATTGCAAACCAAAAAACAGAAAAGATAATCCCGATAATTGCAGAATAATGCATTAGTTGTTTTCCGAAAAAAACAGCTTCAAAAACATTCCAGAATGTCAGACTTATTAATAACAAGGTGCTAATCAATATTAATTTATACGAATCAATATTTTCAAACTGATTTAAATACAGAATAAGTGCAATAGAAGTGAAAATCAGAAATATTGAAAGAATTTTTAAAGCAAGTCTGGATATATGTGAAATAGCATCTAAATTTACTGCAATTTCTCTAATTAAAATTTGTCTTAATCCTAAAGAGGAAATTACTTGAAATATATTTACTATCGTAAGAATTAATAAGTAGAATCCAAAATCATCTACTTTTAATATTCTGGCAATTTTGGCTAAACACAAAAAATTGATTGTTTGCTGCAACAAGTTAGAAATCGTAAGTATAGAGAAGTTTTTAAATATTTTGCTCATTTAAGCCAATCTTAATTTATATAATATTTAATTTCATTAATGGATAATATTGGGGTTTTGTCAGTATTAGTATTAATATTTTTAAAATCCGGCTGAAAAGCGTCCTTAATAATCCCTAATTTAATATTTTCACCTTTAAATTTTGTAGATACTAAAATATTAGCAAGAGTTTCATTTACAAAAAGATCTGAATTTTGAATATTTCTAATCATTTTTTCATATTCCTCTTTGTTTTTAACTTTATCAACTAAAATAAGTAGGCCTATAATTGGTTTAATAAAGGATTTATTGCTAAAATCTTGATATCCAAAATAATGGGTAAATCTAAATACTTTTTTATCGCTACCTTTTAAATCTGTTTGTATTACATTTCTGCTCAATTTATCATTTAAATTATTCACATAAAATATTTTAAATATAACATATGTACTGCCTTTTATTAAACTTATTACCGGATATTCTGCAATATTTATATCAAAATCATCAGAAATAGCTATTTCTTCCCCATCAACAGTTAGTATATCTAAATCCTTTGGCAGAATAATTGTTAAAGCTATATTTTTTTTATTTTCAATTTCTACCACAGGATGTAAAAATGCTAAAATAAAATTTTTCTTTTGAATCAATATTGGTTGCAATTCCATATGTTCAGGTTTTAAGTGACCACCCTGATCCTTATGGATTATTTCACCCCATGGTGAGTCATATTTATCTGCCAAAATAGAAATTGTTGGATAATTTTTATATAGCAAATCAATAGTAATTATCTTATCCTGTTTTCCATAACTACTTTCACAACTGCTCAACATATAATAAGGAGAAACATATGTTGTTTTCAGTTCTTTAAGATTAGGTACAAATTTCTGCAAAATATATAGGTCTGTTAATTCGGTTCCACGACTGAATCTATTTGAATAAAATGAAACTATTTTTGAAATTTCAAAAAGGAAACACTTTGACATATCAACTTGATTTCTTTCCAGTTCATCTTTTAATCCTGACAAATACAAATAAATATCTAGCCCTCCTTTCCCGTAAATAAAGTCATAGTCTCTAATATGGGTGCCTGCGATTTTTCTAGCAGGCGTAAAGAAATTGGAATGAATATCAATCCAAAAAAAATTAATAATTTTCTTAAGTTTCTTAACAACACTTTCTGATTTGATATACCGGCATCCTAAATATAAATTATCCAGATCAGTTGCAAAATAAATAGGGCTGTCAAATTCTGATATGCCATTTTTATTTGTAAAATTTATCCACTCCTCAATTAATCTATCACCTTCCTTTATTGCACTTGAATTATTGAGGGCTTCGCCCAACAAACACATATTAAAAGTTCTCATCAGATAAATGTTTGTATATTTAATGTCAACGGAGTGTGAATAAACTGCATATAATGAAGCTCTAATATGTGCCTTGACTATTTTGCATAAATTGTAATTAAATTTTTCCCTGTACTCAAGATACAAAGGGATTAACACTCTGCTACAAAATTCTATTGAGTTGAAATCGATAATTTCTGGGTGCCCTAATTTCCATTGAATGTTTCCATATTCTGCAGACGTAGAATCCATATTTTGTGCACTAAAATATTTTTCCAATAAAAGTCTTACTATCGCAGTATCACCCCTATTTCCCATTTCCCAATATGCAGCACAAAGTAAATCTCGACTCTCTGGAAATGAGTTATTAGCAATCTGTTTTAAAATGAAATCAGCACAAACACTGTCTACAACATCCAATACTTTATTTAACTTAAAGGCATTATTTAAACCATATTTATATGCAAACGTTGCTTTATTCTGATCAAGCTCAGTAAAATTATTTTCTTTTAACTCATTGTTTGCTAGTAATAATATCATTAATATTACATAAAGAACTGGCATGTGATAAAAACTTCCTTAAGAATTATGAAACATGTTGACTTATTATATAAATGTGAAAGTGATTTAAATTCGTAATTATATTGTAGTACTTTTCTTAATCAGTACAAATATTTCAATTATCTTTTCCTTGTGGGTTACCCAAACTGTTGAAATAATTACTGACAAACATAATATCAACAAAATGAATATAGACCTTTTAGGTCCAGCTTTTTTTATTGGCACCCCAGCTTGTTCCCGGATATTAATTATTGGAGTATCTTTTATTTCATCCAATTTAACAAGCTCTAATTGTTTGGTTAATTCCACAAATATTGTCTGCTGGATTTCAAGAGCACGCTGTAATCTTCCTTGTTCAAGTAAAAGTTGTGGTGATTGTCCAACTATTCTATTCTGTTCCCTGAAATTTTTTAACTGATTTTCTACATTTGCCAGCGAGTCTTTTACCTGGTTAACTCGCTCGTCAATATAAATCCTTTGTTCTTTAGCTTTAGATTTTCTTTTTATCCTTACATACTCATCCAAAGATTTAACCAGATTATTACTAATCTCAGAAGACAATATTGGTTCTTCTGTCCTTACAGTAACTGTTAAAATATTTGTTGCTCTCTCAATGCTTGTTGTTATAACAGACTTGTTTAATATTTCAACCATTTGTAAGAATTTGTCCCTCTCTCTAAGATATAAAGGAGCTTTTTCATTAATTGTTTTTATTTCTATTTCAAAGTATTCTATTAAATTCACTTTTTTATCAAATTCCATAGATTTATATTTTTCATAAATTACAGGTTTTAACACATCTTCACTACTCAATAAATTTTGATATATTTCTGTTGGAATACCCTCCCCAACATTTATTCCTGCAAATGCTGCTAATCCTCCCAAACTACCCAGCATACTTCCAGTGTCACCATACTCAGGCATTATTGTAATTGTACTATCATAATAATTCTTAACAAACAAAAGTAGAAAGGTGGAAGAAACAACTGCAACAATTCCATTTATTATTAATAGTTTTTTCCAGTTTGCAATGATTTTTTGAATATAAGGAGCAGCTTTTTCTATAAATTCTTTTATGCTGTCTTTCTTTTCGATTTGTGTTATTTCTTCCATATTCGTTTAGTTATAAGTTTATAAAAATCGTGAAGCGTAATGAG
>CAYWKX010000030.1:0-12123 GCA_964459185.1 uncultured Muribaculaceae bacterium
TTGTATTACAATCTATTTTTTGTACTATTTTTACCATTAATGAAATATCTTATACTAAGGGTGATATAATGAATGAAAATAATAAATGGCAAAGTAATTTACCATATCCAGAAGTAAGAGTACTATCTAAAAATTTATACTATGCTTCTCTATTAAAAGAGGATTATGCTGGTTTAGTAAGTGAGATGACGGCGATAAACCAATATTTATACCATCATTTCGATATAAATGGACTTAATAAGCAAATTTCTGAAACACTTAGAAAAATTGCTATTGTTGAAATGAATCATTTAGAAACCTTAGGAGAATTAATTCTTTTACTTGGCGATAAGCCCACCTATAGTGCTCAAAATAAGCCTTGGAATGCAACTTTTGTCTATTATGGCAATGATATTATAAATCAATTAAAGAGTGATTTAAAAGGAGAATATCAAGCCATTCAAAACTATACTAATCATATCAATTTAATAAACGATCCATATATTAAAGAAATATTAGCTAGGATTATCCTTGATGAAGAAATACATGTTCAAGTATTTACATATATAATAAATTCTCTAGTTTAAATTAAAAAGCGATATTAATCTAACATATCGCTTATTTTTAAATCAAAAATATTAATTAAAGATTCTATCTTCTTAATTTGTTCTTTTATTCTTTCCCTTTCATTAGCTAATTTCTCTTCTTCTTCCTTCTTGTATTGCTCAAATTTAGTTTTTTCCTCTTCTAGACTAACCTTTTCTTCTTCGATTATAGAACTAGAACGATTAACTTTCTCTTTTATCCTATTTAATTCTTCAACATATTCTCCTACCCCATTAATTTTCTTAAATAATTTTTCATATATTTCATCAAAATTTGATAAAACATAACTCTCTCTTAAATCTATTGTTTGTTCTTGATTTTGTTCATTATAAATTAAGCGATATTCTGTCCATATTTGTTTTATATCATTAATGCCTGGCTCAATTGTTAAACCCTTTTCTAAATAATCATTTAAATATACTACTCCATTTATACTATTATCAATAGGCTTAATTTTTTCTAACTTATGGTATAAATCGGTTATCCTATCACGATAATCTTTTTTTTTGGAAATAGAAACTAGGTTTGTATTTTCCTCATAATATTTCTTCATGCCTTCCACTACATTATCACTTACTCTGGCGGTCTTTATATCGCCAAGATTCGAAATCATATTAATAGGAAGATCTATTTTCTTTACTCCACTTATATTACTAATCATTTTTATCTCCCTTTTGATTATATTTAGCCATTTCTTTCATTATGACTTTAATTTTATTCCATTCATCATCCTTATCAATATTTATTAAGTATTGTTTAGTATCTTCATCCATTATTTTACCAGCATAAATAATAGTATGCCCTTCTTCATCCTTTTCATTTTTCGTATATATCATATATTTACTATCATATTCATCTATCTCAAAAGCACAGAGTAATTCTACCTCGCTTATGTCTTCAATTCCATTTACTAAAGTTATTAATTTTTCGCTTCCCATCTTAGTTTCTCCTTATTATAAAGTATAACATATTTTTTGTTGGTTAACAATAAAAAAAGAAATATTTTTATTTCTTTTTCACTACGAAATATTTACAATCAACTGCACAATTTTCTTTTAAATACTTGTCTAAGTTTTTAAAATTATTAATATTGTTTACCTTCTTATTTTTCTCATCATAAAAACCTTTTAATCTTAACTTACCATATGCTATATCACCAACAATATAATCATATTCATCAAAATAGTCAGTCATTTTAGTTTGAAATTCTTCTTCATTAAAAGCATCTTTATAATTGGTAATTAATTCATATTCTTTATTTTCTATTAATATTTTCATTATTCATTATACTCCTTTAAATAATCAATTTGAAAAGCTGCTTTTTGAATAGTATATTTATCAATATTTGATGCACCATTCCATGTAACAAATCCCCCGGTGGCTCCAGCTTCATATAATCCCCTTATTTCTTGTTCTAGTTGAGGGGCATTATAAGCAATACCATTCGCATCAACATGACTAAGAACATTATAAGCCTGAATCCAGGTCCTTACAATAGCGGGAGAAGTAGTCTGCCCTTGTCTTTTTACGGCATCTGTCGCCCAAGAATACATAAGATCATATGGATTATTCCATGGATCAGTAATCCCATAGGAATATTGGGAAAAATGATCAGGATAAGGCATACCACTTATAACATCCACAACGTTGGATATTGCTGGCCAATATTGTCCATACGCTACTGTATAGGAGCCATTAGTCGTTTCCCCAAAAACATCAACTGATACATAGGCATTTGCTTTATGTATTTCATCAGTAGCATATTGTAAGAATCTTTGAACTGCCTCACATTTATCTTCACCATAGGTATTCTTCATATTTAAAGAGGTCTCTACCCTCCTTATACCATCAGGGAATCTTACATAATCAAAATTAATTTCATTAAATCCCATTTCCTTAACAGCCTCAACTGCTAATCTAGTGTTATAATACCAAACATTTCTAGAATAAACACTAGGCCAATAAGAATTTTGATGTTTATAAGGGTTGCCAGTAGAAGATAATGTAATTGCATCCTCAGGATGATCCGCAACATAATAATCATCTTTAAAAACAGTAATTCTTCCCGCAACATAAAAACCAGCATCTTTTATTTTTTTAATAACAGCTTTATACGCATCATAATCATTCATAGCGGATTGATAAGTTATAGGGGAAAATTCTTGCATAACATTAGAAGGATATCCAACTGAACCATTATCTTTTATATCAACAATAAAGGTATTTATTTTTGTTTCCCTAGCTAAAGAAATATAAGCATCAATATTATTGAGTGTCTGTGGCCAGCAATTTATGTATAATCCATAAACCGCCTCAGGCATTTTATTACCTTCAAAACTAACCTTTTCTACAGGATAGAAATCTAATTTAATGGCCTCTCCCCCACCATAACTATTTTTAATAGCTGAATGAATTGGATCATTTACCCCAGCATTATAATTAGAATTAGCGGTTTCTTGATCAAATACCAGATACTTACCATACACAAATCCCTCTAATTCCCCTTGTTTTATTTTATATGAACCAACCATTCCTTCACTATCTATATCTTTTGCTTCTAAAACTTCTAATTGTTCTCCTTTTTTAGCAAAACCGATTATTTTCGCAGTTACAGTATCCTCTAGAATAGAGGAAGCAGTTCTTACATAAACTGTTTTCTCTAAAGCTACTTTATCTATAGCATCAACTAAATTACTATTTAAAACATAATAAGTTTTTTCGTTTAAAGTAATTTTAGTATATTCTTGTTCTTGTTCTGTTATTTTTTTATCTTTAGTTTTTATTTCTACACCACGATATACTAAATCACTTGCTATAAATTTATTTTCTTCATTATAAGCATATAATTGAACCTGAGTCGTATCACTTGCTAAATATTTTGTTTTATCAGATACAATTATTTTGCTATTGTTACCAAATAATTTCACAACCCCAAACACAACCAAAACGATAATAATTAAGATAAATAAAGCTAATAATATTTTTTTCTTTTTTAACCTTCTTTTTTTTCTTTTCATATCATTTACTCCTTGTCATTAGTATATCACAATTTACTGCATTTTACTATAAAAAAACTCCTTAGAGTTTAATTATATTAAAATGTTTAAGTAGATAAAAAGTAATAATCCCCAAAATAGATAATCCAATTATTAGAAAGAAAATTTTAAGACCAATATGTTTCTTTTCTTTAATAACGAAATCATTATCTTCCTCTACAAAATCTTTCTTAGAAAAATTGTAAGATCCACTGTAAAAGGTTTTGTTTTTCTGCTCTTCTTCTTCTTTTTCTATCATCGGTGTACTAATTAAAGTATCTTTTGTAGGTTGTAAATCTTTTAAAATATCAAGTGGTAAAGAAGTAGTACCTAATATTTGACTTATCTCTGGATCATCAGAAATCTTTTTAGTTTCATATTTGATTTCCTTAGTTATTGTTTCCTTATCTGTTTCAATAACTTCTTCCTTAGTTATTACACTCTGCTCTAAAGTAACTAGAAAATTAGGGGTAGGTTTAATTAATTCTTCCTCTTTTTTTGAATTACTATTTTCTTTTCTAGCCTGTTCTAATAATTCATTAATATCATAGATTCTCTTTTGTTCCTTTGTCATTTCATCATTTTCAGTAGGATTGTTTGCCTGATTATTCACAATATTGTAATCCTTTAACTTCTGATATTCTTCCCTACCATCGACCATTTGTTTAAGATTGTTTAAATCAATTTCATTAACATTATCGGAAACTGGTAATTTTTCCATTGTATTATAATCTTCATATACTTCTTTATATAAATTGGCATTCCTTTTGGTTCGTTCAAAATTAACTAAATTCTCTTTATAATATTTATCCATTCTACTTTCCATATTTACACCCTTTACCTACATATATAATAACATATTTTTAATTTATTTAAAATATATTGTTGTCTTTTTACAAAATAATTTATATAATAGAAAAGAAAGAAGGTAATTATGAAAGTAAAAGTTGTTGATGAAAAGTGTATTGGGTGTGGAAGTTGTATAGCAATCACCCCGGATGTTTTTGAATATAATGATGAAGGTTTAGCCACAGTTAAAATAGAAGAAATCCCAGATGATTTAATCGAAGCGACTGAAGATGCTTTAAATAGTTGCCCTGTAGGAGCAATCGAAGAAGCTGATGAAGAAAAATAACTCTTAAAGAGTTATTTTTTTACATTTTTTGTAATGTTCTTACCATTTGAAATGAATATCCCATTTCATTATCATACCAAGCAAATACTTTTACTAATTGGGTATTATCAACATTTAATACATTAGTTAATTGTCCATCGACAATAGCACCATAACTAGAGGAAATAACATCTGAAGACACAATTGGATCTTCAGTATATTTTAAAGTTTTATTTTGATTATTTTTAAAAACTTCATTTATTTTTTCCTTAGTTACTTTTTCTTTTAACTCTACCACTAAATCAATTATTGATCCTACTGACACTGGTACTCTTAAAGCGGTCCCATCCAATTTACCTTTTAAATTAGGAATAACCTTCCCAATTGCTGAAGCTGCCCCGGTTGAACTAGGAACAATATTCATGGCACATGCTCTTCCCCTCCTAGAATCTATTCCCTTATCATGTGCAATATCTAAGGTAACTTGATCATTGGTATATGCATGAACAGTAGTCATATAACCCTTGACAACCCCAAAGTTATCATCCAGAATTTTTAAAACCGGTGCTAAACAATTAGTTGTACAAGAAGCTGCTGATACCACCTTTTCACTACCATCTAAAGTATTTTCATTAACATTATAGACTATTGTTTTCATATTTCCTTTTCCTGGAGCAGAAATTAATACCTTTTTAGCACCTGCCTCAATATGAGCCATAGCCTCTTCTAGTTTTGTATATCTACCAGTACACTCTAAAACAATATCAATATTTAATTCTTTCCAAGGTAAATTACGAGGATCTTTCTGGGCATATACTTTTATTTTTTTACCATTAACAATTATATTTTCATTATCAAAATCAACATCCTCATTATAATTTCTATGATTAGTATCATATCTAAGTAAATAAGCAAGTTGTTTAGAATCAGTTAAATCATTAATAGCTACAACTTCCAAATCCCCTATATCCTCGATAATACGAAAAACTAACCTGCCTATCCTTCCAAAACCATTTATGGCAATTCTTTTTTTCATTTTTTCACCTTTCTTTACTTATGTTATCTATCAAAATATCCTCCCCCGATGAATTCTCTTAAAATAGATACTTTAGGAACATCATCACTAGGGATTGGTAAAACAAACTTAAGAAGTTCAATTAAACGAAGAGCAGTCTGATACTCAGGAGCACTTTCTTTAATTGAAAACAACAATGGCTCAACATAAGTCTTTAGAACCCCTAATTCATAAACTAAGGAAGAATTAAAGATAACATCGGCTTCATCTTGGAAAGGAAAGACATATAATTCTTCTCCTTTTCTAACACCACTCCAATTACAGATAGTATGAGCAGGACTATAGCCTCTAGTTCTATTATCACGAACCATTCTTCTTAATAATCTAATATCAGTCATACTAATACGATTATCATTATCAATATTTAAAAACATTAAGGGACTAACATATATTTTATGTTTTTTCTTTCTTGGTATATTTTCTAATAATTCACCATTTAAAGCATGTAAGCCCTCAATTATTAAGACATCATTATCTTTTAATTGAACTTCTCTTTTAAAGATTTTTTTGCCCTCAACAAAATCAAAGGTTGGAGTCACTACCTTTACACCCTTTAATAATTTGGCGATCTGACTATCAAATAATTTCTTATCTAATGCTCTTAAACTCTCAAAATCATATTTACCATTTTCATCTAATGGTGTATCTACTCTTTCTAAGAAGTAATCATCAATCGATAAATGGTGGGGATTTAATCCTAAAGTTTTTAAGTATAGAGCAAGTTTTTTAGCAGTTGTGGTTTTACCAGAAGAAGAAGGCCCTGATATTAATATTATTTTAAGTTCATCCTTATTTAAAAATATTTCTTCGGCGATAGATAATAATTTATAATCTTGGACCATCTCTGCTAAATTAATTATTTCTCCCGAAGGATTCTTTATTACTTGTTCATTTAGATCCCCTAAATTATTAATATTCAATACTTCTCCCCAACTAGCATATTCTTCTAAAGTATTAAAATATTTCTCATGATGGGTATACTTTATAATCTTACCATCATCATAAATTGAAGGAAATCTAAGTATTATTCCTTTACCCTCCAATAAGGTTAAATCAAAATATTTTAAAACTGATGTATCATGTGGAACATTCCCTAATATATAACTATATACCCCATCTAATTTATATAATGTAACAATCGGGGAAGTATTATAGAACAAAGTCTTAGCTTTATCTTCACGATTTTTATTTCTGAAGTACTCGATTGCCTCTATCCTAGAAGTATCTATCTTAAGAAATGGTAATTCTTTAGTAACCTTTTCATGCATATTTTTCTTGATATTGATAACATCTTGTTCTGTTAACTTTTTCTCTATTTCGCAAAAAATCCCCTTATCAATTGAATGCCTTATTTTTATACCAGCATCTGGTCCTAAAACTTCATAAGCTGATATCCAGAATAAGAAAGTAAGGCCTTTTTCATAGATTGTATTTCCTTCCTTAGTATTAATATCATATACAACTAATTGTCCATTTTTAACAATTGTATCATTGTATCCTATATATTGATTTCTAAAACTTCCAGCAATTATATCATATTTATACTTATCCTTTATATCATTTACAATTTCACTAAATTTTATTCCTTTACGATATTCTTTTTTTTCACCATCTTGAAAGGTTATCATTACTGTATCCATACTACCTCCTTATATTCCTTATTTTATATTATACTATATTTTAAAAATATTGACAATCTTTTTTGTAGGTTAAATTATTGTATAAATATTATCTTATCGTACTATTATAGTTATAGGTGATATAATGAATTTAATTCCTACAGTTATTGAAAAAAGTAGTATGGGAGAAAGAGCCTATGATATTTATTCCAGACTTTTAAAAGATCGAATTATCATTTTGAATGGAGAAATTGATGATAATAATGCTAATATTGTTGTAGCCCAGTTGTTATACCTAGATAGCTTAAACAATGATGAAATAAGTCTTTATATAAATTCTCCAGGTGGCTCAGTAATGTCAGGAATGGCTATTTTCGATACCATGAATTTTATCAAGAGCGACGTTTCCACCATTTGTGTTGGTATGGCTGCATCCATGGCTGCTTTTATTTTAGCAAGTGGTAAAAAGGGCAAAAGATATTCACTACCCAATTCAGAAATAATGATTCATCAACCTCTTGGGGGAATTCAAGGTCAAGCCACTGAAATAAAAATTGCAGCCGAAAGAATTATTAAATTAAAAGATAAACTGAATCAAATTCTAGCTAAAAAAACAGGTAAACCTCTAAAACAAATAGCAAACGATACTGAAAGAGATTATTTTATGGATAGTTCTGAAGCCTTAGCTTATGGTATTATTGATAAAATAATATAAATAAAATAATAAAAAATATAAAAACCAGGTAATATATTACCCAGTTTTATTAATTATTTTAAATTTCTTATTTGTATAAACTATCTATTGCTTTAGCATTTAATGTTAGATCTGCTTTTATACCTTTTTGATATGCATAGTAAGCAGCACTTCCTATCATCGCAGCATTATCCGTACAATATTTTATTCTTGGAACAGAAAAGGAAATGTTTTCTTTTTTACATAACTCTTCTAATTTAGTCCTTAATCCTTTATTAGCGGCGACTCCACCTGCCATAACTAAATTAGATACTTGATATTCTTTTATTGCTCTCATTGTTTTCTTTGTTATGACGGAAATAACTCTATTTTGAAAAGAAGTACACATATTATTAATATCTATTTCTTTACCTTTTTGTTTTTCGTTATGAACTAAATTAACTACGGCAGATTTCAATCCCGAAAAAGAAAAATTATAGGATTCATCATCCAAAGGATATGGTAAATCATATGTATCTTCTCCTAAATGAGCTAAATTATCTACAATTGGTCCCCCAGGATAATCTAATCCAAGTATTTTAGCTACTTTATCATAGGCTTCTCCGACTGCATCATCTAAAGTAGATCCAATTCTTTCAAAGGAATAATCTTCCTTCATATATATTAAATCTGTATGTCCCCCACTTACTACTAAAGCTATTAAGGGAAAAGTTAGTCTCTTTTCTAAATTATTAGCATAAATATGCCCAGCGATATGATGAATAGGAATTAAGGGTTTCCCAGTAATTAAAGCTATTGTTTTAGCACATTGTAATCCAATTAATAAACTACCAATTAAACCAGGTCCATAAGTAACTCCAATTATATCAATATCGGCGATTCCCATCTTTGATTCATTTAATAATTCTTCTAAAACAATGGTAATATTTTCTACATGACTTCTACTAGCAACCTCTGGTACTACTCCCCCAAAGTATTTATGGATATCAATTTGGGTAAGAACAATGGTCTTTATTTCTTCAATTCCGTTTTTTATAATACTCATGCTTGTTTCATCACAAGATGTTTCTATTGCTAGACAATATATATCTTTTTTCATTTACATCACCTGTTTTTCCATCAATATTGCATCTTCGTCCCCATAATAAAATTTTCTTAGAGCTACTTCTCTGAATCCAAATTTCTTATAAAAATTTCTAGCTGTTTCATTACTAAGTCTTACTTCTAAGGTAATACTTACTACCTTTTCTTCAATAGCAATACTTATTAAATAACTCATTAATTTAGTCCCTATTCCTTGATGACGATAATTATCTAATACTTCAATATTATCAATTTCCATTTTATCATACATTAAAGAATACTTTAAGAATCCTAGTTCTTTATCATCTTCAAAATATATAATTTCCCTTAAAAAAGGATTATTACTTATTATATCTTTTTCCTTAATCATAATTACTCCATAGCTTGAGGTAGCTTTAAATAATTGGGTTTAGCTTGATGAATACTTATTTCTTTTTTATCTTTATAGTAATTAACAATTTTAATTAGATCAAAATCATTAATTATATTTACTTTAGGTATATCTATTTTACTATTCGACACAATAACTAAATCCGGATATTGTTTAATAACTTTAATTAATTCTTCCCCACTATTAAATTGTTCTTTTATTACTTCTTGATAGTTCCTATCATATAAACCAAAGTAATAATTATCGTGTTTTGCATAAGTAATAGCTAAAATATATTCCCCTTTTTCAGATAAAGCCATTACTTTTAAAGATGATAATAATATTAAATCTTTCTTTAATATGAATGCATAAGTTTTAGCTATCGTTAAACCAATTCTGACCCCAGTGAAAGATCCAGGTCCATTTACAACCATTATTTGATCAATATCAGTTGGCTCTAAACCAGCCTTTTTTAACACTTCATCAAGGTAACTAATGGTATAGATAGAATGTTCATAAAGAAGATACTCTTTTTTTTTAGCTAATATTTCATTACCTCTTATAATAGCAATAGATACATCATTATTAGATGTATCTATGAATAGTGTTATCATATAACCGCCTCACAAATGCTTATATATTTTTCTCCATGAGGGTTAAGAATAATTACTCTAGTATTTTCATTTACTATTTTAAAATTTATATCTAATCTATCTTTTGGTAAATATTTATCAATCATATCAGACCATTCAATAATTGTTACACCATTTTTATCAAAATATTCGTTTAATCCCAAATTAGAAATATCACCCTCTGCCCGATACATATCCATATGATATAAAGGTAACTCTCCTTCATACTCTTTAATAATATTAAATGTTGGAGAAGTGATTTCATCAATTCCCATGGCATGGGCAAAACCTTTAGTAAAGACAGTTTTACCACTTCCTAATTCCCCATTTAAACAAATTACCATTTTAGGAAATTTTTCTGATTCGATATTTTGGGCTAATTCAATTGTTTCTTCTACATCGTGTGATGTAACTTTGTATTCTTCCATAAAGTCACCTTTCTTTTTCTTCCTTATTATTTATTATAACAGATGGGATGTGGATTTGACAATATATTTTTAACTAATTATTAAAAAATCAAGGAATATCTGTAGGAGCCCATGTTTATTATATAATCATAGTTTCTCTTCCTGACGATTGATAGAGATTTTATATTTTCCTCTATTTCCCGGCCAAATACCTGATGCTTTCTTTTCCATTCTTCAAATTTTCTCAATTATTCTTCCGTTTCTATTTCTTCATGATAGTAATGTTTGGTAGATTCTCCACAAGAACTACCAATTTCTTTCCCTGGTGGACAATAAGTCCTAACTCTTAATTCTAAAATCTCCTTATTAATCTCATTTATCCACAATTCCTCATTTTCGCTTGATTCTAATTCACTAATGGGATTAAATTTAAGAAATTTATTGGGGATTCTATATTTTCTTAATAATCTACATAGTAATTCAAACTCTTCAATTCCATCATTTACTCCCTTAATCAAAGTATAGTGATTTTCTATTGGTATCATCTTCTTATTTAACCTATTATTTGTTAGATGACACATTTTGCAACCCAAATTACAAAAATGATTGGTTGGAGCGCAAACAACATCCATATCCTTCTTATTTTTTAATAAGGTAATTTCAATTATCCTATTATTAGAACTCACTACTGTTTTTAAAGACCTTTAAGAAAAATCTTTAAAAATCCCTAACTCTTTTAACATAATACCCTCGTAATTAAATATTTATTCATCTTTTTAATTATTTTTAAATATAGCCTTTAAAAACATTCCTGTATAGGAAGTTGGACATTTACTCACTTCCTCAGGGGTTCCCGCGATTATTAAATACCCACCAGCATCTCCACCTTCTGGTCCTAGATCTATAACATGATCTGCCACCTTAATAACATCTAAATTATGTTCGATAACAATAACGGTATCCCCATTATCGACAATTCGATTTAGAATACTTAGTAACTTCTTAATGTCATGTGAATGTAGTCCCGTAGTAGGTTCATCTAAAATGAACAAACTCTTACCTGTTGCTTTTTTTTGTAATTCTTTGGCTAACTTTACTCTGGCGGCTTCTCCCCCAGATAAAGTTAGAGCAATTTGTCCTAATTTTATATAACCTAATCCTACATCTTGTAAAACTTGTAGTTTATTCTTAACTTTTGGATGATTTTCAAAGAAGATTAATGCTTCATCTACTCTCATTTCTAAAACTTCATAAACATTTTTATCTTTATATTTAATTTCTAATGTCTCTCTATTATATCTTGTTCCATGACAAACCTCACAAGGAACATAAACATCTGGTAAGAAATGCATTTCTATTTTTTTAACTCCATCACCCCAACAAGCTTCGCATCTACCACCTTTAACATTAAATGAGAATCTTCCTTTATCATATCCCCTTATTTTAGCTTCTCTAGTATTAGTAAAAATATCCCTAATATCATCAAACACCCCAACATATGTCGCCGGA
>CAYWKX010000031.1:0-11607 GCA_964459185.1 uncultured Muribaculaceae bacterium
TAAATCAATATCTGGAACTTTATCAAGATCAAATCCTAAAAATGTTTCAAAAGGCATATCTTGACCTTCTTTATTCATTTTAGTTCCACATTCACATATTCTATCTGGTAGATCGTAGCCGGATGGATAATCTTTAGATAACCTTTCACCATCTATTTCAAAGATAGTTTTATGACATTTAGGACAGATATAATGAGCTGGCAGTGGATTTACCTCAGTAATTCCCATCATCGTGGCCACTAAAGACGACCCAACCGACCCACGAGATCCAACAATATAACCATCATCATTTGATTTTTTAACTAGTTTTTGGGCAATTAAATAAATAACATCATAATTACCTTTAATTATACCAGTTAATTCTTTATCTAATCTCTCCTCGATTATATGTGGTAATTGCTCTCCATATATTTCTTTGGCTTTACTATAGACTAATTCTGTAACAATTTTATCAGAATTTTTTATTTTAGGAGCAAAAGGTCTTCCCCCAGTATCTCTAATGACTTCAATTTCTTCGATTAAATCAGCAATCTTATTTGTATTAGTAACAACTATTTCATATGCTAATTCTGAATCTAAGAAAGAAAATTCTTCTAACATTTCCCTGGTTGTTCTAAAATGCATTGATGGAATATTAGTAATATTCTTCCTGTTTAATGGGTGTCTCCCTCCCCCAGGTATTTTTTGATTAATTATAATTTCTCTATAAATTTTATCTTCTTTCGTTAAATGGTGAACATCTCCTGTTGCTACAACTAATTTACCAGCATCCTTACCTACTCTAATAATTTTTTTAAGATGATTTTCCAATTCAAATTTACTACTAAAATCTCCGGTTTGTAATAGATAATCATAATTCCCAAAAGGCTGAATTTCAATATAATCATAAAATTGCATAATATTGGTTAGTTCTTCATCCGATTTACTCCTAGCTAGGTCAAATATTTCTCCATTAGCACAGGCACTACCTATAAGTAATCCCTCGCGTAATTCATTTAATTTACTTCTTAAAATTCTTGGAGTTTTATGATAATAAATCGTATTAGCATAAGAAACAATTTTAAATAAATTCCTGAGTCCAATTTGGTTTTGAGTTAACAAAGTAATATGATAGGCATTTCCTAAAGTATGTAATTCATTAACATTTATTAAGCTATTTAAATCGGACATTTTTTCAATGTTTCTATTCCTTAATTCCTTTAACATCTTATGGAATATCTTGGCAGTCGCTTCAGCATCATAATCCGCTCTATGGTGTCCTTCTTCATCAAAATCAATATCATATTGTTTTACTAATGATGATAAACTATGTTTAGCTACATTAGGATTCATAGCTCTACTTAACTCTAAGGTATCAATCACGGGATTAGCAAAACTTCCTAATCCATATTTTTGATAACACATTTCTAAGAAAGAAACATCAAATTTGGCGTTATGAGCTACCATTGGAAAATCCCCATACCAATCAACAAATCTTTTTATAGCATTTAATTCATTGTCTTTTCCCTCTAACATCTTATCAGTTATATGAGTAATTTCAGTAATTTTCGAAGGCAATAATCTTCCCGGATTAATAAGTTCATTATATCTATCGATTATTTCCCCATTACATATTTTAACGGCTCCAATTTCAATAATGGAGTCTCCTCCACCAGCATTTAATCCTGTTGTTTCAAAGTCAAAAACAACATAAGTATTATCTAAAAGAATGCTATCATCTGGTCTAAAAGAAATATCAATACTATCATCTATTAAACTTAATTCAACTCCATAAATAACCTTTATATCTTTGGCCATTTTATATGCTTCAGGAAATGATTGTAAAGCATTATGATCAGTAATAGCTATTGCTTTATGCCCAAATTTCATAGCCTTTTTTATTAAATCTCTAGCACTAACTAATCCATCCATCGCGCTCATTAAAGTATGGGTATGGAGTTCTACTCTTTTAACTTCTTCCTCATCTAGTTGTTCATAAGAACCTTCCCCTTTTTCAATTAAAAATATATCATTATATCTAGTCATAAGAACTAATTCATTAGCAAATTTATCCATCTGAATTTTACCATATAATTGATACCAACAATTTTCTTTTATTAAGTTTTTAAGATTGGCATATTCTTCATCATCTTTAGTAAATAACTTTGCATAAATACTATCAGTCCCATCATAAAGCTTCAAAGTAATTATCTTATAACCACTTTTTGCTTCAAAAAAGTCATATCCAAATATTTTAGCTTCAATATTAATGTTATCTACTTCATATAAAATATCTTTTATTTTGGTAAAGCTATTATTTTTCTTACTACGATAATATTTCTTTTCTTCTTTTTTGACAGACACTTTTCCTTTTTTAACAATAGGGATGTCTTTAGTTTTTTCTTCTTCAATTTGTTTAATTAATTCTTCATCCTTTTTATTTACTAAATTGATATCAATATCAATATTAAAACCATATTTTCTCAATTGTGAAACAATTTCATCTTTTATTGATACTAAATTAGCTTTTTCTAATTTATTATAAACTTCATATGTAATAAGATTATCCGAAAAAACAAACTCTCTATCTATATAAACATTATATCTTTCATTTTTCTTAGCCATATTCTCCATAATAGAATTAAAATATTCTTTTAGATCAACATTATAATTATTACTATTAATAATTAAACTAATATTCTCAATATTACTGAAGTTTTCTTTTAATTTTTCTAATAACAAATCATATATATTTAAAGGTAATATGTTTTCAACATCAATAATAAATTCCCACATCTTATTATTATCATAAACCACTACCTTCTGTAAGGAAGCATGGTCAAAGTAAAAATAATCTTCTTCTGGAAAATTAATTTGAACAAATAATTTTTTTAGTTTTTCTTGCATATTATCACCAATTCTTCTATATACATTGTATCAAAAAAAAGAGTAATAATAAACTCTTTTTACGCTTTTTTATCTAGTTTTTTTAGGTTCTTTCCTACCTATATGTAAAATAGTTTCTCTTAAATGAGTCGGGTATTCTTTAAAATCCATATTATCATCATTTAAGGACAATAATTCAAATAAATGCTTTTTAGAAAAGATTTGACCAACTAATCTAGAATCATTTAGGGAATTATCACACACTGCCATTATATCCTTTAATTCTGTGACTTTAAAATTAACCTGTTTATAGCATATGTTAGTTACTCCCTCATTATAAATTTGGTTTTGTAAGACTTTTGCAATTTCTTTAGTTCTAATATTAGCAGCTTCAATGATTTCTTCGAAATTTGTTTTGTTCATATTAAGTTTCCCCTTTCTTTTATATTAATATCTTTATTAGATATTATATCTATTTTTATTTTATTGGTAAATTTAATAAATCCTAAATCCTCAATAACCAAATCACAATTATTATTTAAGTTAAATTCCTTAATGACCTTTAAATTAGGAATTTCTTTAGTTATCTTTTTTATCTCTAAATTGTTAGCTAAATAGAAAGTTGCACTGCTAACATTAGTTTCATAATTAATTTTTAAGAGGTTATCTATTATTAAACTACCTTTCCCTTTAAGTTGATATGTTTTAGGTCTTATTTCTTTTTTAGGGGTTATCTTTTTGATATCCTTTAATTCAAGAGAATTAATAATACTCTTATCATTTATATAACCTGGAGTATCAATAATAGTTAAATCATTTAGGTTAATTTCTATCTTGTCTAATGTGGTGGAAGGATACACACTAGTAGTAATATCAATTTCTTTATCGAAATAATTTTTAAGTAGCTTATTTATTAAGGTTGATTTCCCTGAATTGGTATTCCCTACAAAATATATTTTATCTTTCTTATACCTTTTTATTTTTTCATATATACCATCAAGTTTATAATTTTTAAGACTACTTATTAACTCAATATCAAGATAATTATACCTATCTTTTAAATAACTAATTATTTTTTCATCTTTAATAGATTTAGGTAATAAATCTTTTTTCGTTACTACGATGATTACATTCTTAAATCTATTTAAATAATTTAAATTTAAATCTATTATCGAGGTTACATATACAACTAGATCGTTATCAGTAATTTCTTTTAATACTTTTAAATAGTCATCATTATTTTTAGTGGTTAATTTATATTCTCCATAGTTCTTTAATCTAAAACATCTTTCACAAATATCTTTATCAGAAGTAAAATAGTCCCCACATCCTAAACATTTCTTAGTCATAATATTTCCCCGTTATTAAGATGCCTCTTTTAGCCATTTTATGAAAGATTTTCTTTTCGATAATTCGATTAAATTGAGTAATAGCCCTATCTATCTTAGACATTGGATTAACTAATATTGTTTTAATACCTACTCTATTACCACCATAGATATCTGTCAATAGTTGATCTCCAATGATAGCCACCTCTGGCAAATCAAAATTAAAAATTTTTATTATCTTTAAGAAATTTAATTTAAATGGTTTTTTAGCACTTGCACAACAATCTATTAATAATTCCTTTTTGAATGGTTCCAATCTTTTCTTAGGAGAGTTAGAAAAAAGAATTACCTTAAAATCTAAATCTTTTAAATGATCAATTAGTTCTTTTAATCTCTTAGTAGGTTTTATTTCCACATAAGGAATACAAGTATTATCTAAATCAAATAATAAGCATTTGATACCATCTTCTTTTAATTTATCATAATCAATAGCATAAATACTTTTTTGATACATATCCGGTATAAAATTATCCATAGTATTCCTCCTTACCTAATTATACTATTATTTTTAAATTTTATAAAGGGAAAAGAAAAAAATATTCTAAAAACCACTATTAACTATATTATTTACTAGGAGTGATAATATGCTATTTAATATATTTTCTTATTTAATAAAACATTTAACTTTCTTTACAGGAGCCTATTCTAATAATGTTTTCCCAGATCCTCTAAGTAGGGAAGAAGAAGAGGAATATATAAAAAAAGCCAAACTTGGGGATATTGAAGCCCGTAATAAATTAATTGAACACAATTTAAGATTAGTGGCCCATATTGTTAAAAAATTTGAATCAAAGAATCAAGATATTGATGACTTAATTGGGATTGGTACGATTGGTTTAATCAAAGGAATAGATACATATTCCCCGAATAAAAATGTTAGACTTACTACTTATGTAGCAAAATGTGCTGAAAATGAAATATTAATGTATTTTAGATCGGATAAAAAAAATTCTAAAAATGTTAGTATTTATGATGGAATTAGTTATGATAAAGAAGGTAATGAGGTTACTATTTTAGATGTTTTAAAAACCCCTGATCCTGACTTTTTAGATGGTATTTATAAGGATGATAATATTAAATTATTAAAAAAATATATGGGGGTTTTAACCAAAAGAGAGAGAGAAATATTAGTAAAAAGATATGGTCTTGAGGGAAATGACGAGATAACTCAAAAGAAAATAGCAAAAGAATTAGGTATTTCTAGAAGTTATGTTTCTCGTATTGAAAAGAGAGCTACCACTAAAATATTACGAGAGTTTATTAAAAGTAAGAACATTTTTGAGGAATAGTTGTTGACTTATTATTAATTATATAGTAAAATTAGTATGCATTTGAAGGAGGAATATCATGGCCAAGAAGGTAACAACTAAAAAAACAAGATCTGTTAATAATAGACCTAATTGTTTAAAAATAACAAAGAGAACCCAGAAAGTTAATTTACAAACAATAACAATTGATGGAAAAAAGATAAGGACTTCTGCTAGAGAAGTAAGAACCAATAAAAAAAATAAGTAATTGATATTATCAAATACTTATTTTTTTAATTTATTTATTTGTTCTTGATAGTTATTAGAATTAGTAATAAAAGATCCTACCACAATCATATCAACTGGATAATTATTTATTTGATCAATATTAGTATTATTTATTCCTCCATCCATTTCAATAATTGTCTTTTCCTTTATTATATTCTTAACTTCTAGAGCTTTATCTAGAGATTTAGTTATAAATTGTTGTCCCCCTAAACCGGGTTCAACAGACATAATTAAAACTAAGTCAATATCATCTATATATGGTAATAATAATGAACTATCAGTATTAGGTTTAATTGATAAACCAACTTTGAAACCATACTTTCTTATCTCATTAATTATTTTTTTTATATCTTTTTTTATTTCTAGATGTATAGTTACATATTCAATATTAAGTAACGCTATTTTTTTTAAATAATGGATAGGATTGTCCACCATTAAATGAACATCCATCTTTTTTTCTAAGACTGTCGCAATCTTATTTATCTCAGAAAAAGTAAATTGCTTATTCCTAACAAAACTACCATCCATTACATCTAAATGTAAATAATCTATGTCTGTTCGATTTAAATTTTTTACTGCTGTAATTCTATTTCTAGCACTTAAGATTGAAGCAGATATTTTCATGTTATCACTTTCCTTTTAAGAATGTTTTATAATTATCGTATCTACTTGAAAGAATTTCTCCTCTTTCAACTTTCTTTTTTACAGCACAACCATCTTCATTAAGATGTAGACAATCACGATATTTACAATCAGATAAATTATCAAACATTTCATTCATATTATCCCTAATATCGATTTTTGTCATATCAGTAAAATCTAAAGAAGAAAAACCAGGTGTATCAACGACAAAGCCATCATATATTTCATATAATTCAGTATGTCTAGTTGTGTGTTTGCCCCTTCCTAAACTTTTAGATATTTCCCCTGTTTTTAAGTTTAGACTTTTATCTAACATATTTAGTAGGGTACTTTTCCCCGCACCTGATTGACCTGTAATAATAGTTAATTTACCTTTTAGAATTCCTTTTAACTTATCCTTATCATTATTTGTTATAACTTGATAACCTATCTTTTCATAATAATTCCAATACTTTTTTATCATAGTATCTTCTTCTAATAAATCCAATTTAGTTAGACAAATAATAGGTTTAATATTATTATAAGAAATAATTGTTAATAATTTATCTAGTAAATTACTATTAAAATCCGGTTCTTTAACAGAAGTAACCACGATAGCTAAATCTATATTAGCTACTGAAGGTCTATTTAATCTATTCTTTCTAGGTTTTATTTCTAAAATATATTTATCTATATCATTAATAATAACATTGTCTCCGACTAAAGGGATAAGATTCTGATTACGAAACTTTCCTCTTGGTTTACATGTAAAGATCCCTTTATTGGTTTTAACAACATAATCATTACTAATATTTTTAATAATTAGACCTTCCATTTTCACTCCTATTCATCACCGGGTAACAAGTCATCAATTGGATCCGATACTTCTTTTGAAATAGTTATTTTTAAAGTAATGCCCGAAACAATTCGATCACCAGCGGCCCTTCCCTGTTTTATTACAAGCCCAGGATCAGTTGCACTTGTCTCTTCATAAATTAAATCTAAAATTAATCCATATTCCTCAGCAAAGGCCTCAACATCTGATAAAGTCCATTTCTCGGCAACCATGTCAGGATATAATTCCATAATATTTGGAATATATAAGGTAACATTATCACCTTTTACTAATTTTATTTCCTGGGTTTCATCAAATTTAGGAATCTGATCAATAATTAAATCAGCTTTATCTTTATAATCATCTGGTTTCTCAACCGTTTTCTTTTCTATTAAAACGTTTATTTCTAGTAATTCAAGTTTAGCTTTTACCTCATTATAATCTTGAGATGTAAAATCCTCAAGAACAAAATATTCTCCCCCGACAGATTCATAAATAATAATTGTACTTCCTGTTTTTCTAGTACTCCCTGCTTTAGGAGAAGTCTTAATAACAAGTCCTTCTTCAACTGTATTACTATTTTGGCTTTCAGTGGTATAGGTAAATCCTAATTCTTCTAATTCTTTAATGGCTTTATCTATATCTAATCCCACTACATCAGGAACCTTTTTATCTTTGACATCTTTATTAGAAATAATAAGCCAAAAGATACCTCCCATTATTAACGTAGCTAAAAGAACAACTGACAAAACTATTATGATACGATTTTTTTCCTTTTTCTCTGTTATTTCTTCAAAGGCCTCATCTATTTCTTCTTCGTCAGCTTTCTCTACAATTTTAGAAGGTCTTTTAATAACAGGCATAACTTTTGTTTCCTCTAAATCATTTTCTGGATATTCATATACAACCCTTTTTTCATTGGATTTATCCATAGCGGTATGCAAATCATTATACATTTCCCTAACAGAATCATATCTATTTTTAGGATTTTTAGCGGTAGCACGAAGCACTACATTTTCAATACTCTGAGGGATTAATGGATTTTGTTTACGGACACTAGGTATTTTTTCTTTCATATGTTTTAAAGCAATTTCAACTGGGGTTTCACCCTTGAATGGTACAGAACTTGTCAATAATTCATACATTAAAATACCTAAAGAATAAATATCACTCTTTATGGTAGCACCTTTACCATTAGCTTGTTCTGGTGGTAAGTAATGAACACTTCCCATGACAGAATTAGTTTGAGTAAGTTGAGTAGCATTGATGGCCATAGCAATTCCAAAATCAGTTATTTTAACTATGCCATTATCTAAAATTAAGATATTTTGTGGTTTAATATCACGGTGAATAATATATGCTTCATGAGCATGAGCTAAGCCATCTGCTAATTGACACATAATGTCAATAACTTCCTCTAAAGTTAAAGAACCTCTTTTTTTAATTAATTGTTTTAAGGTTTTACCCTCTATATATTCCATAACAATATAATGCTGTCCATCCTCTTCACCGACATCATAAACTTCAACAATATTAGGATGTGATAAATTAGATACTGATAAGGCTTCCCTTTGAAAACGACGAATAAATTTCTCATCACCTGATAAATCTCCGCGTAATATTTTAATGGCTACTTTACGATTTAAAATATTATCCATAGCTAAATAAACATTAGCCATCCCACCTTCGCCAATCAACTTAATAATCTCATATCGATCATTAATTGTTTGCCCCTTTGATAACACTATAAATCACCACTTTCTTTTTTCAAATACGCAATTGATATATTATCTGTGCCTCCACGGCTATTACTCTTTTTGATTAATTTGACAACCATTTCTTCAATTGGTAAATCACTATTTAAAACCTTTTCAATTTGTTCATCAGTAACTAAATTAGTAAGTCCATCACTACATAGAAATAATCCCTTGACTGTAGTATCAACATCAAAAATATCTATTTCTATTGGATCGTTTGCTCCAAGTGCTCGCATTAAGACATTTTTTCTTGGATGATATCTAGCTTCTTCTTCAGTTAATTCACCAGTTGAAACTAATAAATTAACTAAGGTATGATCTTTTGTTACTTTATGTAATATATTATTTTTAACTACATAACCAGAACTATCTCCAATATTACCATATAGAATATAATCATTTGTTTTCAAAGCCACTACTAATGTTGTCCCCATTCCTTTAGCACTATCATTCTTCTTAGTATAATCAAATATTTTACTATTAATTACTGCGATCTTTTCTCTTAACCATTCAATCGCATCTTCCTTTGTCCCTAATGACTCTAATTTATAAAATTCATCGTTCAAGCTATCAACAGCAATACCTGAAGCTATCTCCCCTGCTTTATGACCGCCCATTCCATCAGCAACTGCAAGTAAATATTCTTGCTTATCATTATTTATTATTGTTACATTATCCTCGTTATGGGTTCTTACTTTTCCAGCATCTGTTAAGTAAAATGTTTGCATATGTCCTCCACTTCTATTTATAATTAGCCCTAAGTTGTCCACAGGCAGCGGAAACCCCGCTACCAAACTCTTTTCTAATTGTAACATTAACTCCATTTTCTTTTAGTATATCATAAAAATGTCTTATTTGCACGTTTTTTGTCCTCTTAAGACCAATATTTTCAGTCTCATTATAGGGAATTAAGTTAACATAACAATTTATTCCTTTTAGTAAATTAGCTAACTCTAAGGCATTATTTTCACTATCATTAAGGCCCTCTAATAAAATATATTCAAAAGTAACCCGTCTATTAGTTTTATCAATATATTTTTTTACAACCTTCATTAATTTATCAATATTATAAACCTTATTAATAGGCATTATTTTATTCCTTATTTCATCATTTGGAGCATGCAAGCTAATTGCTAAATTAACTTGGCCTGATTCATTTATAAATTTCTCAATCCCTGGAACTAAACCACAAGTAGAAATAGTAATATGTCTACTTCCTAAATCAATTCCTTTTCCTTCATTAATAATATTAACAAATCTTAAAACATTATTATAATTATCAAAAGGTTCTCCAATGCCCATGATTACCACTCTTGATAATTTTTCTTTTATATCTTCTTCAATTAGTAATATTTGCTCAACCATTTCATAAGCTTCTAAGTCTCTAACTTTCTTTAATCTTCCACTTTCACAAAACTTACAGCCCATATTGCACCCTACTTGACTAGATATACAAATACTAATACCATAATCATGATACATTAATACTGATTCAATTCTGTTACCATCAAATAGTTCAAATAAATATTTTTTAACACCTTTACCTTCTTGCTTAGCAATAATTTTAATCATGTCAAAAGAAAAATTACTGCCGATTATTTCTTTAGTATTCTTACTTATATTAGACATATCACTTATTTTATTAAGCCTCTTTTTATATAAAAATTCATATAATTGAAGAGCTCTGAATTTCTTCTCATTATTTTTAAGAAAGAAATCCTCTAATTCTAATAAACTTAAATCATAAATATTTCTCATTTTTAATCACATTATAATTATATCATTTCTAGTCTTACTCGTAAAGATTTAGTTAAAAAAAAGTCCTATTTTAGAACTTCTTCTTTCTTACTCTCTCTTTTTAAAATATTATATTTTTCTCTAACTTTCTTTTCAATTTCTTCTTTTAATTTATGATTCTCTTTAAACAATAATTTAACATTTTCTTTACCTTGTCCGATTTTCTCACCCTTATAGGAATACCAAGCACCACTTTTCTCAATAATATTTACATTAGCAGCTAAATCAACTAGTTCTCCTTCCCTAGATATACCCTGGCCATACATTATTTCAACTTCCGCTACTTTAAATGGTGGCGCTACCTTATTTTTTACTACTTTTATAGTGGTTTTATTTCCAATAATTTCACTGCCTAATTTTAATTGTTCACCACGACGAATATCTAATCGAACAGAAGAATAATATTTTAAAGCTTTACCTCCAGGTGTCGTCTCAGGGTTCCCAAACATAACACCAACTTTTTCTCTTAATTGATTTATGAAAATAACAATTGTCTTAGTCTTAGAAATAGATCCTGATAATTTTCTTAAAGCCTGACTCATAAGTCTAGCCTGTAATCCAATATGAGAATCTCCCATTTCACCATCAATTTCTGCTTGAGGTACTAAAGCCGCTACTGAATCAATAACAATAATACTAATGGCTTCACTTTTTACTAAGGCATCGCATATTTCTAAAGCCTGCTCTCCAGTATCTGGTTGAGATAATAATAATTCATTTATATCAACACCTAAATGTTTTGCATAATTTGGATCAAGTGAATGTTCAGCATCAATAAAAGCTGCCCTTCCCCCTTTTTTTTGAACCTC
>CAYWKX010000032.1:0-11255 GCA_964459185.1 uncultured Muribaculaceae bacterium
TTTGATACTCTGACGGATTTTTTCCGGTCATTTTCTTGAATGCGCGCGAGAACGAACGGTAGTCCTGATACCCCGTTTCGGCGGCGATTTCGTTGATGTTTCTCCTGCTTTCAGATAACATCGCCTTTGCGGCGTCGGTACGTGATTCCAAAAGGTAATCTCTGAAATTCTGTCCGGTTTTTTGCTTGAAGTAGACTGTGAAATATGTCTCGCTCAAGCCTACGACCGCCGCGACGTCACGCGCTTTCAGGTTCTCGCGTAAATGTGTGCGGATATGGTTTTTCGCGCGCACGATCAGCGGATCGGCGTTCGCCGCCGCCATATGAAACGCTTTTGACAACGCAAGCATTCTGTCCGTCAGCCACGTTGTCACCTCGCCGACGCTGTGGCACTGGCGCAGCAATTCGGAATGATCCCGCCGCTGCATCCGAACATCGGGATGGCGGGACAGCAACTGTACGCTGACGCTGCTGACCAATCCCATGCACATCGTGCGTAGATAGTCGGGCGGCGGCATGGCAACAAAAAAGAGCGATTGAATAAACGCGCCGCAGCCCGAACCAATATCAGATTCGCTTTGCATTTCGATCGCCGTGACCAGGCGATCGCAGACGACTGCCACAGGATCGGTTAATGATTCTTGGCGGCAAATCATGCTGTTGTCGTATACATCGCCGGGACGCTCATAAATATGGTATGTCATCGCGTGAAGCGCGGACGCATAGGATGCCGCCGCCTGATTGACGCCTATTGCCATTTTTCCGATGCCTGCGAAAAACCGGACGCCGGAGCTCTCCCTGGACTGTGCGACCGCGCGCGCGAGCGAGGCGGTGATCTTCTCGTCCTCCTCCGCATGATCGCTTGACACGAGTAGGATCACATGCCCGTCATACGTCCATGCCTCGTGCTGCCAATCGGATAACGCCTTGTCAAACGATTGAAGCGCCTTGTGAAGCGTTTCCGGCAGCGTGTCGGGCGGCGACGCGGCAGACACGGCGATCACGCGATACGCCTGAGAAAGCCACGTCAGACGAAACTGCGCGCCGCGCCGCGCGGCGGCTTCCTGTTGATACGTTTCGCCCGCGATCAGTTGGTTGAGGTAAAAAATTCGCGAGGTGCGAAGCAGCGTCGACAGGTTTTCCGCAGACATGTCGATATGCTTCGTATTGGCGATTTCGCCAAGCTGTCGCGCGATTTCGTCCTTGAACTCCTCGATTTTGAGCGGCTTCAAAAAGTACGCTCGCGCGCCGTATCGTATGGCTTTTTGCGCGAGGCTGAAGTCGTCGTAACCGCTTAAGATCAAGAACCGCGTCGCGCAACCGCTTTCCTTCGCGCGCTTGATGACCTCCAGCCCGTCCATGCCCGGCATTTTGATGTCCATCACCGCAATGTCGGGCTGTTGATCCATTATGATCGACAGCGCCGACGGACCGTCTGCCGCGGCAAGTGTCCGCGCGCCGTACTGTGCCCACGGAATCGCCGCCGCCAGTCCGTCCCGGATGGGCGCTTCATCGTCGGCGATCAATACGCGAAGGGGAAGCTGGGTCATGATGTTTCCCTCGTTTCTCTATCCGAGTCTCCGCTTTGTTTCTGCCGCGATTATAGCACATCGCCTGTGCCAAGGCAACGCGCAATCATCGCGGGAAAAGGGCAATCATAGAAAATGTTACTTTTGTGCATGAAATATGTGGTTGCATATTCGCCATATTTGTATAAACTGAAGCCATCAGCCGGAGAACGGATACGCTGAGGCTTACGCTCGAACGGCGGAAAATGAGAAGGAGGAATCCCAAATGAAGAAACTGAGTTTGCTCTTGGCACTGGTGATGACTGCCGTCATCGTGTGCGGCGCCGTACCTGCCGTCGCGGAAAACGCGACCGTCGTGACGTATTGGACAAATGACCGACACGACGCAGAGTACATGAACGCGATGATCGAGGCGTACAACAATACGAATACCGACGGCATTCGCGTTGAATTACAGGTCATCACCGACGAATACGAAAACCAGGTACTGCTTGCTTATACGGGCAACACTGCGCCGGACATCGTGGGACAGTCCATCACCCTGAAAAACTTCGTGGACAACGGCATGCTCATTTCGCTGAGCGACTACATCGCCGCCGATGCAACCTATCAGTTGGTGAACGAACCTTACGAACACGCCTATGAAGGTTTGAACGCCATCGGCGACGATATCTACTGGGTGTTCTCGGGCATGCGCTCCGGCGTCCGCATCGAGTATAACGTTGATCTGCTGGCGTCGGTGGGATATACCGAAGTGCCCAAAACGCTGGATGAGTACATCGAGCTTGCCGCCGCCATCACCAAAGCGGGCAACGGCGATTACTACGGCATCGGCTTTACCTCCTCTTCGCCCTTCGAGCGTCAGCTTGAAATGATCTCGCAGGTGTCGGGCATTTATTACTATGATTATGTGAACGGCTGCTTCGATTTCTCCGGCTATAAGCCCATCCTTGAGAAGGCTAACCGCCTGATCACAGAAGAAATCGCATATCCGGACCAGCAGGGCGTAGACAACATGCGCGCGCTGTTCCAAAACGGCAAGTTCGCCTTGTGGGGCAACGCCTCGCAAGAAGCCGGCGTGTTCACGGAACAGCTCCCCATCACTGATTTTGAGTGGGCGGTCGCCGAAGTGCCGACGCTGGACGGCGAGGTCAAAGGCGCTCTGCAAACCACGCCTTCCAAGGCATATGCCATCATGTCCTCCTCCGAGCATCCCGACGCCGCGTGGAAGGTCATCCAGTACTTCCAGTCCGAGTCCTTCCTCAAGGGCTATTTGGAAGGCGGCTACTGTCTGCCGATCAGCTCCCACATGGACGGCATCATCGACAAGTCCAAAATCGGCCGTCTGGCGGATTTCTCGCTGCTCGATTACGAGTCGGTCTATCCCGCCGTCCCGACCATCAACCTGACGGGCGATGATTACCGCACGGTGCTGTGGAATGCCGTTATGGGCTATGTGGGCATCGACGAAGCGATCGAAGACCTCAACACCCGCTACAACGAAGCTTATGAAATGGATATCGCCGACGGCAGCGTGCTGCGCCTTGTCATCGCCGATTACAACCCGCTGCAACCCTCTGCCGGCACGGCGCAATACCTCAACAAATAACATGTAACAAGCATGAACCACGCGCCGCAATACATCGTGTGGGCAGTCATACGGTGTATTGCGGCATTCCTGATGAAAATCCCCCCAAAGGAGGGTTTTGAATGATCTCCGTCACGAAATCGTTGAAAAAGACGGGCATGCAGAAAGACGGCCGTCTGGCGACCTGCCTGATGCTCTCACCTGCCGTTTTCTTGTTGATCATCTGTTCCATTTATCCCGTCATATGGGTTTTTCGCTATATTCTTTTCAATTATAACGGGTTCAAGGCGACGTATACCGGCATGCGCAACATTCAGCGCATGTTCAGCGATACCACCTTCTGGAACAGCGTTGTGCACACGTTTGAGTACGCGGGTCTCAAACTCATTTTCATTCTGCCGCTTGCGTTGCTCATGGCGGTTTTGCTCAGTCAGAGACTGCGCGGTTCATCGCTTTTCAGGGGTATTTACTTCATGCCGACCGTCATATCAACGGCGATTTCCGGTATGATTTTCACGTTTATTTTCGCCACGGGCAACGGCATTCTCAACGCCATGTTGAAAAGCATCGGGCTGATCGGCAAGCCGATCGGCTGGTTGATCGATCAATCCATCGTCATGTCCGCCATCACGATTCTGTCGGTATGGGGCGGTTTTGGCAACTATTTGCTCTACTTTTCGGCGGGCATGTCGGGTATTCCCGAGGATGTGTACGAAAGCGCAAAAATCGATGGCGCGAACGGCGCGCAGACGTTCTTGCGCATTACGCTGCCCATGCTTGCGCCGGTTCTGAAGGTGGTTCTGATGCTTGCCGTCACCGGCGCGTTTAAGGATTACGAAGCCATCATGGTATTGACCAACGGCGGTCCGGGCAACCGTTCATCGGTCATGTTCCTGTATATCTATAAACTGATCTTCTACGTGGAATCGGGCAAACAGGCACAAATCGGCTACGGCGCGCTGCTGAGTCTGGCGGCGGGCATTATCGTGGGCGTGGCGACGTGCGTTTGCATGCGGATCACAAGAAAACTTGATGATATCGTGTAAGGATGTGAGAGATTTGGCACGAGAGACATCCGGCGCGGTCTTTTCACGGCCGCAGAAAATCTTTCGCCTGTTCATCTGGCTGTTTTTGTTGTTCGTCGCGTTGGTGACGCTGTTTCCCGTATTGTATGTGGTCTTCGGCTCGTTCAAGGAAAACGGCGAGCTGTTGGTCGGCGGTTCAAACATTTTTCCGAAGAAATGGATATTGCAAAACTATGTCGAGGCGTGGGAACAGGCGAATTTCGCCGCTTACACGCGCAACAGCCTGCTTCTGAGCTGCGGCGTTATGTTGTTTTCGCTGTTTAACGCGACGATGGCGGGGTATGTGTTCGCGCGCCGGACATTCAAGGGAAAAGAAGCGCTCTACGCAGTGTTTGTCGCCTTCATTTTTATCAATGTTGGTTCGGTATCGCTGCGCCCGCTGTATGAGCTGGCGGTCAAAATGAAACTCAACACAT
The DNA here is from genome assembly GCA_964459185.1 of uncultured Muribaculaceae bacterium. Classification (GTDB taxonomy): domain Bacteria; phylum Bacillota_I; class Bacilli_A; order RF39; family UBA660; genus CAYWKX01. Next base: position 4,618 of record CAYWKX010000032.1, read on the forward strand.
CCTTGTGGGCGGTGGTCATTTTCTCGGCGGGCGGCGGACAGGCGACGTATATCTTTTTGAGCCGCGGCTTCGTCGGCGCCGTGCCGCACGAACTGGATGAAGCCGCTAAAATCGACGGCTGTACGTTCTTCCAGACGTACTATCGCATTATCGTACCGCTGCTCAAGCCCGTCATGGGCACGATTGCCATTCTGTCCTTCCGTCAGGGCTGGAACGAATATATCCTGCCGATGGTGTTTACCATGACCAACGATTCCATGCGCCCACTGACTGTCGGCGTCAATATGCTCAAAAATTCGGGCGACGGCACGGCGGCGTGGCATATCATGTTTGCCGGTGCGACCATCTCCATCATCCCCATCCTGATTGTGTTTTGCTGTTTTAGCCGCTTCTTCATGAGTGGTATCACCGCCGGCGCGGTCAAGGGCTGATACCGGTAATGAATGTCTGTGATCATAGCGTCGAACGGCTGACGTTTGAGCAACTGCAATGCGCTCGCGCCGCTGGACACGCAGACGATCTGATACTGTAAGGGATCGTTTGCGAGAACCCTTGGAAGATAGCCTTGCGCACAGTCAGTCCGTTGCGTGTCAAATACTCCGCGAGCACGTCAACGTCCATCCCTTGGGCGGCGGTCTGCGCGTCAAACGATGCGTAATTGATGAGGAACAGATCGCTTGACTGATACACGCGGCGCGGCTCTGCGCCGACGGCGGTATAGCTTGAGAGGAAAGCGTCCATTTCTGTGCGGGGAACGGAGATGGTCAGCAGGTACAACAGCCGAGCGTTGATGAACACTTTTTTCATGTAGGTGTAATTGCCGCGAAAGACGGTGAACGTCGAAGGATACTCCCCGGCATCCGTCGGGAACACCCAGCGCTCGGTTTCATCCGACGCGATGAACGCCGCGACAGCGCCCTTGTCGATGTCGCGCAGGTGATAAAACGCGCCCAAGCCGCGCGGAATTGTGTCGTTGACATAGTAGATTTTCGCGTCGTAGGGGCTGCCCTCCAAGGCGTTGCCAGCAGAATCTACTTATGCTGCCGCTCTCGCTTGAAAAATTACAAGCTGGGCTTGGCGTTCATATCAGATAGCAACTGATGCACTGATCCCATCAAGATAAGGAGGGATAATGCGGTGGTAAAACTAGATCAACACTATTTCGCGCATGGTGCCAATATGGATTTCGATCAAATGGCAATACGGTGCTCTGGTGTTAAGTATTATCGGAAAGGCTTGCTGCTGGATAAGAAAGGATTTGCATCTTTCGAGAAGTAATACAATGACACTATCTAACCGCTGCATGTCTACTTTGCTAAGTATACATTGCGTCTGTCACCGGATCGAGCACAGCCAATCATGCGTCAAACTGGTTCGGATGCTTTCACGGGTGGGAGCGCAGTCTTAGACCAGTCGGGCATGTTCACGAATAACCCTTGGAACATGGTGTGCTTGAAGTCGAATGCGCCGATGCCAGAGCGGAGCTTCTCCTTCTTTTTGCCCGAGTGGGCGAATAAACCCAGCAGGTATGCAAACACACGGATTTCGAGAAACGCTGCCGCACTTCTAACGTTGTTCAGCCGGTCGGGCAATCGTGACAATAAACGGCACAGAAACAGAGGCACCGCGGCGCTATCCCGCAGCATCCGATGGATACGATGCGGCGTATGATACGCGTCGCGGTGCGCTGTCAGATTTCCTAATACGCGCCGTCTTTTACTTGAAATGTCACAGGATCAGTTCCGTTATTTGGCGGCTACTCTATCGTAGGCCGTCTGTTGAATCTGCAGGTATTCGTCGATGCCTATCTCCTTGAGCATATTCAAATAAGCATCCCAGCCTTCTTCGACGCCGCCCTTGATGATCCAGTCGACCGCCTGACTATTAATCTGATTCAGCAGATTAACCTGTAGCATGGAGATGGCTTCGCTTTCCTCGATGGTGTAATATACCTTGAGGAACGGCTCGTTATCCACATAGGGCATGACGTTCGCAAGCACAAAGTTGACCTTGGGGAACGTCGACGGGTAAGCGATCCTTCCCTCGTCGATGTACTCCTTCAACATAGCGCGGTGCATATAGGGATTGAGGCATACGGACGCGCGCGGCAGGATTTCGCCGACGTTCGCGCCGGCGCCCAGCAGCAACGTGCCGTTTTCGTCGTAGAACAGCCGCTCATTGATGGGGCCTTCCGCCGATTCATACGTGTTGATCTCTTGATACCAGTAGTCCAGCCAACGCATAGCGGCCTCGGGATACTTGCAGACCTTGGTGATCGCGCCGTAGCCGCGCGAATACCCGTACTGCGCGGTCACATAGACGAGGGGATCTTCGCCGTTCGTGCCCTTGAGCGGGGGCATCATGCCATACTGCGCGAGGATGGCGGGGTCCGCGATCACATCGTTATAATCCCAGTTGGGCGATACGCCGACCACCACGGGATCAGCATTGATCTTCGCCTTCCATTGCGCCGAATCCATCATGAAAGCGTCTAGGTCGATAAGCCCTTCTTCGTACAGATCATGGATGTAAGCGATGCCTTCCTTGTAACGCTCGTCCATCGCGGTGCTGTACACCTTGCCGTCCACGACGTCCAGCATCTTATCATATGTCGGCAGACCGTACGAACCGAACACATACTCAAACTTGCTGGGGGTAAAGCTCGAGCCGGACGCAAACGTGAGGGGGATTTCATCCGCCAGTCCGTTGCCGTTCGGATCGCGTTCCTTGAACGCTTTGAGCACATTCTTGAACTCGACTAGGTTGGTCGGCATGTCAAGATTCAAGTTTTCAAGCCACTGCGTATTGATGTTATACACCTGCTTCACCAGCATCCAAGGCCCTTCCGACACGCGGGGAAGACCGTAGATATGCCCGTCGGGCGCGGTGGAGAAGGCGCGGAGGTCGGAACGGATCTCAAAGAGGCGGCACAGCTCGGGGGCGTATTCCTCGATCAAGCCTTCCATCGCGATCAGCGAGCCTTCGCCGCCATACTTGACCAGCTGCGTCTCGCTCAGACCGCCCAGGATGATGTCGGGCAGATCGTCGGTCACCAGCAGCAGCGACAGCTTGTCGTTGTATGCGCTGCCTTGAGGCGCGGTGAGCCATTCAATCTTGATATTCATGGTCTCCTCGGCCTTTTTGAAGATCGTCATCGTGTTGATATCTTCGGGGGTAAGGGCTTCTGTGCCAGTAAGCACCCTGAGCGTGATCTTCTCGTCCACCACGGGATACCCGTCTTTCCGGACGGTTTCCGCTGCTGCGGTAGTTACGGTCGCCAGCAGTACAAGCGCCGCGAGGAGTGCAAGATACCTTCTCGACATAGGTAGAACCTCCTTATGCGTTGTTATCCTTGATACGCTCTCCGGCGTGCGCGCCGCGCCGGAAAACGCATAAGTTACCCTTTCAGCGAGCCGATCATTACGCCCTTGATAAAGAATTTCTGCACAAACGGGTATACGGAAAGCAGGGGCAGCGCGGAGACGATGATCACGCCGTACTTGATCAGCTGGGCGAGCTTGGCGCGCTCGATGGCGTCCCATACGTCGCCCGTCATGTCCGTGCTTTGATCCATGATCAAGATTTCTCTGAGAATCAACTGTAACGGATGTTTGGATGTGTTCTTCAGATAAATTAGCCCGTCAAAATAGCTGTTCCAGATGGCGACCATGTAATACAATGCCAGAATGGCAATCAACGCTTTCGTCAGAGGGATTGCGATGCAGGTGAAAAAGCGGATTTGTCCGCAGCCGTCCAGCTGCGCCGCATCCACCAGCTCTTCCGAGATCGTATTCTGAAAGAACGTGCGGGCAATGATCAAGTTCCATACGCTCACAGCGCCCGGCAGCGTCATCGCCCAGATGGTATCAATGATATTCAACCGTTTTACAAGAAGGTATGTGGGGATCATGCCGCCGCTGAAAAACATCGTAAACGTACACATCGCCATCAACGCGCCGCAAAACGGCATGTTTTTTCTGGACAGGGCAAACCCTCCGCATAACGTGCAGATAAGGCTGATGGCAACGCCGACGGCGGTATAGAGAAGCGTGTTACGGTAACCGATCCAAATCTTTGGGATGGAAAAGATGCGTTCGTACCCCCCGAGCGTATACCCCTTCGAGAAGAGCAGCACCTTTCCCGCATTGACCAGATCCGGCTCGGAGATCGATGCAATCACCACAAAATACAGCGGGTACGCGGTGATCAACAAAGCCAGAAGCATGAATACGGTGTTTATCGCGTCAAAGATTCTGTCCGCGCGGCAGCGCATGACAGGCGTTTGTTTCGTTCTCATCGTTCGCTCCTCCTTTCCCGTCTGAATCGCGGATTACCAGAGGCTGCTTCCCACCACTCTTCGTGATACGAAATTCACCAGCAGCAGCATGGAGAAATTGATAACCGAATTAAACAATCCAACGGCGACCGACAGACTGTATTGACCGTTGAGCAGTCCGATTTTATAGATGTACGTTGACAGCACTTCGGATGCGGCAAGGTTCTGGGTGTTCTGCATCAAGTAGACCTTCTCGAAACCGATGGACATGATCGAGCCCGTGTTGAGGATCAGCATGATGACCGCTGTAGGCAGAATTGAAGGCAGATCGATGTGCAGGATGCGTTGCGGTTTCGTTGCGCCGTCCATCACGGCGGCTTCGTGCAATTCCGGGTTGACGGACGACAGCGCGGCGATATACAGCACGGAATCCCAGCCCGTGTGCTGCCATACGCCAGACAGCACATACATGTGCGGGAACAATTCCTTGTCCGTCAGGAACATGACGGGCTTCATGCCGACCGATTTCAGCAGGTTGTTCACCAAACCAGACGACGGCGCAAGGAAGATGTACAGCATGCCTACCATGACGACCATGGAGATGAAATGCGGCGCGTATGTAACGGTTTGTACAATTTTTTTGAATCGCCGCTGTTCCAGATGCGTTAACAGCAGTGCGAAGACGATCGGAAGTGGAAAACCCGCCAGCATAGAGTACAGGCTCAACGTGAGCGTGTTGCCCACAATCCCCTTGAAATTGTACGCGGTAAAGAACATGTTGAAGTACTTCATGCCGGACATCGACGTCCAAGGACTGCTAAAAATCCCCAGCGCCGGCTTGAAATCCTTGAAAGCGATCAATATGCCCGACATAGGGATATAGCGGAATATGATGATGTAGACGAAAACGGGGGCGAACAACAGCAGCAGTCCGGCGTTCTGACGAACGTTTCGGAATCTGCTCCGCCATCCACGCTTTCCCGAGCGTAGAATCGCCTGGCTTTGCGACATGTCCGCACCACGCTTTCCGCATATGGTTCTGGCGCGATAACCGCACCGTGCCTTTTGATGTTTTGAGTATATTCGGGCGGGCATACCCTGTCAATCATTCGATTTTGTCGATGCGGAAAACAGAAAAAACCAACAACGCCGCTTATCGCGATTTGCGCGGCGCTCGTTCGCGACAAAATTCAACACCGAAACATACTTTACGAGCGAATAAGAATGGAGTATGATGATGGGGTAATGTTGTAGTACTCGTATACAGGTTCAAGGACGAGGTGAAGAATGGCGCATCGGCTGTTCATGTCGTCAAAGCGGCGCGGGCAGAATCACGGCAGATATTTTTATCGGCTGCTGTATTTCTATTTGCTGTTCGTTCTTCTGCCTCTCCTGCTCTGGTTCGGCGTATACTATATCAGCCAAGAGCATGCGTATCGAAACGAATGGCAGCAGCGGTTCGAGCATGCGCTTGGAACGACGGATATTTATTTCCAAAACGCGACGCAAATATCCGGTCTGCTCAACACCAACCCCATCATCCGCATAGCGATGAAAAACATGGACGACGTTTCTTTGCACGGCAACGTGATGAGCACGCTCAATTCCTACTGTCAGACGAATCCGCTGATTGACAACGTATTGCTATACACGGCGGGAAACAGGGTCTTGTTCACGCGCGCAAGCCGTCTTGTGCTGTCCGGCGACGCTTACGGCGCGCAGGCCGATTCGAACGATTACGGTAAGGTCATGACCGCGCCGGACAATCTGCGGCGCTTTACGCGGCACACGCTGACGTATCTTCCCAATCCGCCACAAATGACGTATTCCGCGCCTGTGTTCCGCTCATCCGATGAAGTGACGGCACTGTGTACCGTTGTGATCAATACCACTGCGGTGAGAAACCTGATTGCCCAAATCATGGGTACGGACAATTTTGTGCTGCTGATCTGGCTGGACGACGACACGGCGATAGAGACCGGCGGTTTATCGGCTCCGTCGCTTCAAAGCGCCCTAACGCGGCTGCGCGGAGAGCCGGGTCGACTTGCGCTTGACGGCGAGGCGTATTCTGCGTTCTGTCATTGGTTGCCTTCCGTCAACTGGCGGTGCGCCTTCCTGCTTCCGTCGTCGGAAGGTTATCGCCTCGGTCTGCGGCAACAGCATCAATACATGCTTGCGCTCGCAGTCATACTTTTGTTCGGCGCCGCCGGACTGTATGCGATGATCCGGGGGAATTACCGGCCTGTTCGCACGATTTACGAGGTGGCGCGCGAGAATAGCACACGCGGCGACGACCTTCAGGACGAGCTGGGATTCGTGCGGGACGAGCTATATTCGTTATATGAGAACGTGACCTATCTGT
>CAYWKX010000033.1:0-1158 GCA_964459185.1 uncultured Muribaculaceae bacterium
AAATTAATAATCATATATTTAGGCATACTTATACACCAAGATATACTTGTTGTGAAGAGAACGTTGTATGCAGTCAACAATGTGGCTCTTGTTGTCAATTTCAATAATTCTTTAAACAAAGCACTTTTTCTAGTGCTTTTTTTATTTTTGTGATAAAATTATGATAGGGAGAGGATAAAAATGTTAGATAATAAAAACAAATCCAAAGGTTTTATTAATAATATGATCCTGATTGTTGTGGGGATAGTTATGTTAACCTTTCTATCTATTTATTTAAGTTATCAGATAATTAATCTTTAAGAATGTAAACCATTTTTCAAGATAGTGCTTTTTTGAAATGAATATGCTATAATATTAGAAAGAAGGAAAGGTGTTTTTATGACTGTCAATAGTGTTTTGACAATACTTCAAAAAATAGTAGATATCTCTTTAGTATGGATGCTAATATATTATGTTTTGAAGAACCTAAAGAATAATATCAAAATGGTTTTGTTATTTAAGGGTGTTTTAATAATTATAATTATTAAGGTATTAAGCGATGCTCTTAATTTAACGACAATTGGATTATTGTTAGAATATGTTATTATGTGGGGACCATTAGCGTTAATAATAATTTTCCAACCGGAAATAAGAAATGTTTTAGAACATTTAGGGAGAAAACAATTACTTGGTCGTCACAAAGTCTTAACGATGGATGAGAGGGAAAAGTTAGTCTATGAAGTAATGACTGCTTTAGAATATTTTAGGAAAACAAGAATAGGAGCTTTAATTGTTTTAGAAAGAGATATAAGCTTAAATGAATATATTGGAAGAAGTAAGGGATTATATGCTGATATATCATCAGAATTATTAATATCAATCTTTTTCCCAAGGAATCCACTCCATGATGGGGGGGTAATTATACAGGGAAATAAGATAACTTCAGCTGGAGCAGTTTTTCCTATTAGTTTAAATAGTAAAATAAATAAAAAACTAGGAACAAGACATAGAGCAGCAATTGGGATCAGCGAGGAATCAGATGCTATTGCGATTTTAGTGAGCGAAGAAACTGGTAAAATATCAATTGCTATCAATGGTGTTTTAAACTATAACTTATCTATTGATGATGCTAGAATGATTTTAATTGAGGAATTAAAACCTAAAAGGGAAATTTTATTA
>CAYWKX010000033.1:1168-10905 GCA_964459185.1 uncultured Muribaculaceae bacterium
TAATCATGAAAACTCTTAAAAAGATATATCGTTCGATTAAAGCCTTCTTTAAAGCAATTCTAAAATGGTTTGATAAAAATCTGATTACCCCAATAACAAAGTTTGTTCTTTTAATTACAGAAAAGACAGGAAAAAGAGCTGGATATTTAGAAAGATGGTTATCAAGAAAAAATACTTTAATTTTCCTATCCTTATTACTATCTATTGGTTTATTTTTGTATGTTGATAATAAATCAACAATTTTAATAGATTCGGCAGCGGAAGTTATGTATGATCAAAAAGTTGATGCTATTTATAATGAGGAGGCCTATGTTATCGAGGGACTTCCTGAGACAGCAGATGTAACCTTAATTGGACGAAGGGTTGATTTATATTTAGCCAAGCAAATATCTACTAGTACAATAAGTGTTGATTTATCAGATTTAAAAGAAGGAACCCATAAGGTAAGTTTAAACTATGAAACTTCAGTTAATTTCGTTTCTTATAAATTAGATCCTTCCACGGTAACAGTTATTATTTATCCAAAAGTATCAGAAACAAGGGAAGTTAATGTTGATGTTTTGAATGCAAGCAAGTTAGATACAAAATTATCTATTCAGAAAGTAGAAGTATCTCAAAATGAGGTTATTATTAAAGGCGCGGAACATGTTTTAAAGCAAGTTGCTACAGTAAAGGCTTTAGTCGATATAAGTAATATTATTGATCCCGAGGCAGGAGTTACAACTTTAGATGATGTAAAATTAGTGGCTTATGATACTTTAGGTAATGTTGTAGATGTGGAAATTGTTCCAGATAAAATATCTGCGACAATAAGTATTGTTTCGCCAAGTAAAGAGGTACCAATCAAGGTAATTCCTAATGGTAGTGTTGTTTTTGGTAAAGCAATTAGTTCAATTAGCTCCTCCGTAAGTAAAGTAACCATTTATGGGGATGATGATATCATTAATGAAATCCAATATATTCCTATTGAAATAGATGTTACTGATTTAGCCGAAAATAAAACATATAATGTTGTTATTGAAAAACCTTCGGGAATAAGATATATATCCCAAACTAAAACTAATGTTACGGTTAGTTTAGATAATGAAGTTAGTATGGAAGTAAAGGACATTTTTATTGAAACAATTAATCTAGATAGTAATTATAAAGCCGTAGCGATCGGAGAGGAGTCTAGTAAGACAACTGTTGTTATTAAAGGAACTCAAGAAGTTCTGGATGCGATAGATTTATCTACGATTAAAGCTACTGTTGATTTATCTGGTTTAGGAGAAGGGGACCATACTGTTGAAGTAACAGTTACGGGTGATGATGTAAAAGCAACCTATACTCCCAAAACAACTAAAATTAAGGTTAGAATTACTAAAAAATAAAGGAAAAGATCATTGGGAAATCAATGGTCTTTTTTCTTAAAACGATTGCCTAATAATTAAAATTATAGTATAATAAACTTTGTATAAATAGAACAAGAAGCATTTTAAATAATTTGTATAATAAATAAAAATATAGTATAATATATACTATATTGGAGGAGTAAAATGAAAAAAATAGGGAGTTTATTTAGCAAACATAAATCTTTAGTAATTATTGGTTCCTTAGCTTTGATATTATTAGTCATTATGCTAATTATCTTTTTAACTCTATTGTTAGGAGGATCAAAAGATAAATATGGTAATCGATTAGAAGGTATTAATGAAGTAAAAATAAATAAAAGTGTTTATGAGAATATTGAACATGACTTAATGGAAACGGGATCTGTATCTAAAGTAACAAAAAGATTACAAGGAAGGATAGTCATTATTAATATTATTTATAATAAAGATGTGGGCTTAGATAAAGCTAAAGGACATGCTGAGGCTACCCTAGGACTATTTAGTGAAGAAGAGCTTGCTTACTATGATATATGTTACTATATAAGTAGATTAGTCAACGAAGAAATAGCGGATGATAAATCTTACTATGTGGTGGGAACAAAACATCCCAACATAGATAAAATAAGTTGGACAAGGAGTTAATATGAAAAAGAATAAAACAAATAAAATTATTATTTTGTCTTTAATTGGAGTTGTTTTTATTGTTTCACTGCTTATCTTTATTTTAAATTACAGTAAAGATGATTCTAGTTTTTCGATTCTAGAGAAAAAATGGATAAATGACAATTCTAATAATGTTATCGATGTTAGTGTTTATAATGATGTACCAATCTTTGGATCAAACGGTAATGGAGTAATATTCGATTTCTTAGATGAATTTTCTTCTAGCTATGGAATTAGTTTCAATAAGATATCGTATATTTCCGATAATGATAGTACCTTAGGGGATATAGCGTTTAAAGTATTAGAAAGTAATGGAACCTTGGGTAAAAATGATATTTTAATTTATACAGATAATTATATTTTAATATCAAAAGGTGAAGAATCAATAGATAGATTAAGTGATATCAACAATGCCACCTTGGGAGTTTTAAATGGTGATATATCTAATGTTAATTACTATTTAAATGATATAAATAATATATCATATACTCCTTATAATAATATTGATGAACTAGTTATTGCCTTAAATAATGATTTAATAAATTATGCAGTTATACCTAGAAATTCATATATGGATGTGGTATTAAAATATAACTATCATATTTTATATCATTTTAATGATTTGTTTAGAAACTATGTTTTAACAATAAACAACAATAAAACTCTATATAATATCATGAGGAAATTTGAATTACAGTTCTCTAATGATAATTTTGAAGAATCATATAAGAAAAATTTTGTTAGATTCTTCTTTACTTCAAAAAATATCACTGAGGAAGATCAATCTAGTTATAATGCTAATTCATATACTTATGGTTATGTTGTTAATATGCCTTTTGAAAATACTGAAAATGGTGAATTCTTAGGGATAATATCTAATTATCTAAGTGGAATGGAAGATTTATTTGATATTGATTTTAGAATAATTAAATATGAAAAGATAGCCGAACTTAAATCAGCTCTATCAAGTGGAGAAATAGATGTAGCATTTGCTAATTTTCCACATGATGAATTAACAATTGATACAATTAAAACAATGTCATTATTTAAAGAAGAATATGTTTTATTATCTAAGAATTATATGATTATTGATTCAATAAGAAGTTTAAAGGATTTAGAGGTCTATACAGTTAGTAATACTTATTTAGCTAATTATTTAAAGGACAATTCTGTTAAGGTAAAGGGCTATAATAATACAGATGAATTACTTAGAAATATTGGTAGTGATTCACTAATAATTATTGATAAAGCTACTTATACCTATTATAAGACAGGTAAATTAGCTAATTATAAGGTTTTATATGAGGATACCTTAGCTAATGATTATCAATTTATTATTAGGGATGTTAATAAAAATACTACTTTTTCAGAACTATTTAAATATTATGTTGAATCAGTTAATTATAATAGTGTCAAATATCAATATAATACTACTGCCAAGATTGTAGATACAGGACTATTTGGGACAACTTTAAAATATATCTTTGGAGCATTAGTGGTAGTATTAGTAATCTTAATTATTATTATTGTTATTATTAAGAAGAAAAAGAGAGCAAGTATTATAAAAAAGGAAGAAAAATTAAAGTTTATTGATATAATGACTTCTTTAAAAAATAGAAATTATCTTAATTATAATATTAATAAATGGGAAGAAAATATTATCTATCCCCAAGCATTTGTCGTTATTGATTTAAATAATATTAAATATATTAATGATAATCATGGGCATGAAGAAGGGGATAATGTTATTAAAAAAGCTGCTAGTATCTTAATTATTAGTCAATTAGAAAAAACTGATATTATGAGAACGGATGGTAATGAATTCTTAATTTATATGATTGGTTATAGTGAGACTCAAGTAATAGAATATACTAGAAAACTATATAAGGATTTAAAGGAATTACCTTATGGTTTTGGAGCAAGTATTGGTTATAGTATGATAACTGATGATGTAAAAACAATAGATGATGCAATTAATGAAGCTACTCTAGAAATGAGAAGTGCAAAAGAAAAGATTTAAGAAAAGGAATAATTATGAGCCAAAGAATTAAAAGATATTTTAAAGAACTATATAAAAACTTAATAAAAACAGAGATGGGGGTTCTTCCAGCGTCTTTAGCTTTTTATTTTGTTTTGGCTATTATACCATTACTTACTATCATTGTTTTAATAGCCTCCTCATTTAGTATTTCAATCGATTTTGTTATTGAATTAATCGATAATATCTTACCAGAGCAAGCTGCTAGTTATATAGTAGAAATTATATCTGGCAAAGGATTTGATAGGAATGTAGGGTTCTTTAACTTTATTGCATTTATTTTGGCCTTAAATGGTACTTATGCAATTATCAAAGTATCGAATACTATGTATAAAGTTCGTAAGACGAACTACATTAAAAGTATTATTAAGGCTATTATTCTTTTATTACTAATTTTAATGCTATTTGTTTTCTTATTAGTAGTACCAATGTTCGGAGAAAAGATTTTAGTTTTAATCCGTAATAGTGATATGTTTAATGGGACAATAAATGAGTTTATTATATTATTTAAAATTATTAAATGGCCTTTGACATTTTTAATAATTTATTTTAACATTAAACTACTTTATGCCGTTGCTCCAAGTTGTCAAGTTCTTAGTAAGGATACTACTTATGGAGCTCTATTAACAACAATTTTATGGATGATTTTCACGGGTATTTTTGGATACTATTTAAGATATTTTGCCCGATATGATATTATATATGGTAATTTATCAAGTATTATTATTTTAATGATCTGGTTATATGCATTATCTTATGTTTTTGTTTTAGGTATTGCAATAAATACAACAAATTATAATAATATTGAAGAAAATGATAATAATAAAAAATGAATACACAAATAGTATTACTAAAAGGTGTATTCATACTTCGCAGACTATAATATTCTCGGATTTAGTTTAACAGTGAACTAAAGATTATATAATATTATAGTAATACTATAATCTCCTTTGATTATAGAGCCTAGTATTTTAGGTAAGCGACTACTAAAAGTCGCTTTTTTTTTACATCATGTACATGCCACTGTCGGTATCTAAATTATTATTGCTCTTATATGGGGTTTCAAGTCTTGTTAAACGTTGATCTAGCCTCTTAATTTGCCTCTCTATTTTTGATAATCTACTTTCCAAATCCATCATTAGGTTGTCACCACCAGGATTCATCATATTAGGCATCATTTGACCGGGCATCATTTGACCAGGCATCATGTTAGGCATACCATAATTCATATTTTCACTTCCTTTTTTTCAATTTATTATATGTCATTATTTGTATTAAGTGCCTATTTTTGATATAATATTTTTAGGTGAATTATGAGACTTAAAAACATTAAAGGCGCAAATGATATAATTATTAAAGGTAAATATTATTTAGGTAATCCAAAAGAATTTAAAGGGAAATGGAACCAGTTATTTAATAATGATAATCCTATTTATTTAGAAATAGGCATGGGTAAAGGGAAATTTCTTATTGAAAATGCTATAAAATACCCTGATATTAATTTTATTGGTATTGAAAAATATGATTCTGTTATTTTGAGAGTTATTCAAAAATCTAATGAATTAGAACTATCTAATTTAAAAATAATTAGAATTGATGCTAGGTTTATTGAGGATATCTTTGATAAAGAAATAACTTTAATTTATCTAAATTTTTCTGATCCTTGGCCTAAAGATAGACATTATAAGAAAAGATTAACTAGTGCTGTTTTTTTAAATAAGTACGATAAATTATTTAAAAATGATAAGAATATAGTAATGAAGACTGATAATTTAAAACTATTTAATTTTTCTTTAGAATCATTAAAGGATCATGGCTATAAAATCATTTACAAGACTAATGATTTGCATGAAGAAAATATTGATAATATTATGAGTGAGTATGAAGAAAAATTTGCTAATCTCGGCATAAAAATAAATAAATTAGAAGCTGTAAAGAAGACGTAAATAGTTTTTATAGATTGCATTTATCATAAAAATAATATATAATAATTATGAAAGAAGGTTATAATATGGAATTAAAAGGAAGCCAAACAGAAAAAAATTTAATGATTGCTTTTTCGGGGGAAAGTGAAGCTAGAAATAAATATACTTATTATGCTTCACAAGCAAGAAAAGATGGTTATGAACAAATCGCAGCAATTTTTGAAGAAACCGCAGGTAATGAAAGAGAACATGCGAAAATATGGTTTAAACAATTACTTGGAGGTAAAGTACCAGGTACCCTAGAAAATTTAAAAGCTGCCGCGAAAGGTGAAAATTATGAGTGGACAGAAATGTACGCAAACTTTGCCAAGGTAGCACAAGAAGAAGGATTTACCGAATTAGCTAGATTATTTGCTTCAGTTGCAGAAGTTGAAAAACACCATGAAGAGAGATATTTAACCTTAGTAAAAAATATAGAAACAGGGATTGTTTTTGCCAGAGAAGGTCAAAAAGTATGGCTTTGTCGTAATTGTGGTCATCTTCATGTTGGAGATGTCGCTCCCGATATATGTCCTACTTGTGATCACCCTCAAAGTTTCTTTGAATTAAAGGCAGAAAATTATTAAAGGCAGAAAATTATTAAAGGAAGTTCTAAAATAGAACTTTTTTTTGTTTAAAATTCTTGTTATGTAGTTATAAATATGATAAAATAGATAAGAATATTATATAGGGATATATTAAGGGAGAAGTTATGCATAGTAACAGAAAAAAGAAGAAATTAAGAATATTTTTAATAACCATTATTAGTCTTTTTTGTATTGGTTTAGGGGGTGGTTTATTCCTTTTGTATGGACCTTATCATGGGTTTAAGGATTGGCTCATTACTTCTGCCATGACCACGATGAATCATCAATATTTAGCTACTTGGTTTTATAATGATGAAACAATTAGAGAAGCATTAGAAAGAAATAATATTATTGAACCTAAAGATAATACTGATACTAGTTTAATCAATAAAGAAGAAGAAACTACATATGCTAATGAATATGAAAGACAGATTTTAGAAAGAGAAAAAGATGATACATACAAAATTATTGAAATAAAAGGTAAGGGTTATTCTGGATATTTGGCTGCAGTCTATGATGCCTCTAAAATTAGAGTAGTAACTAGTAAATATCTAGGTAGTTCAGGAGAATATTTAGTAGATATGGCTAAAAGGGAAGGTGCTGTTCTAGCTATTAATGGTGGAGGTTTTATCGACATTGATAGTAATGGAAGGGTAGGTTTTGGAAGTGGTGGGGAACCCCAGGGTATTATTATTAAGGATGGAAAGATCATAAATTCAACACGATATTGGAGTGGAGGAATAATTGGTTTTACTAAAGAAAATAAATTGTATTTGGGGAAAATAAGCGCTAATGAAGCAATTAATGTCGGAGTTAGAGATGCAGTTGAATTTGGGCCTTTTTTAGTTGTTAATGGAGAATCTTCATTTATTAATGGTAATGGAGGCTATGGGACACATCCTAGAACCGCTATTGGACAAAGACAAGATGGAATTGTTTTAATGTTAGTTATCGATGGTAGGAGTCTTACTTCTGTAGGAGCTACTATGGGGGATTTAGCGGAAATAATGTTAAGATATGGGTCTTATAATGCTGCCAATTTAGATGGTGGTAATTCTTCAGTTATGGTTATTAATGGAGAAATAATTAATCATCCAATTAATTGGGGGAATGAGGAAGAAACAAGACCCATTGCTTCAGGTTTTATCGTTGTAAAATAAGTAAAAATATGATATAATTAAATTGTTAGGAGATGGGTATGGAAGCAAAGCAAATATTTTTAATAATTATTACTACTTTTGTTTTTACCTTAATTTTTATACCAGTTGTAAAAAAAATAGCCGTTCATATCGGGGCCATAGATATACCAAATGAAAGGAAAGTACATACAAAGGAAATTCCCAGATTAGGGGGAATAGGCATCTACTTTGGCTTTTTACTTGGGTATATTTTATTTGGGAAAGAATCTTTACAAATGAATTCCATTTTAATAGGTAGTTTTATCATTGTTTTAACAGGAGTTATTGATGATATAAAACCAATACCCGCTAGATATAAATTATATGGTCAAATACTTGGATCAGCTGTCATACCTTTATATGGTGGTATATTATTACAAGATGTTGGGGCTTTTGGATTATATCTAAATTTTGGAATATTTGCATATCCTTTAACCATTATATTTATTGTGGCCATAATTAATTGTATTAATCTAATTGATGGTTTGGATGGTTTAGCAGCAGGTATATCCTCAATATATTTTCTAACTATCGGAATCATTGCCTTAATAATGAACAATACCTTAGGATTAGATATTATATTAACATTTATAATGTTAGGGTCAACTTTAGGTTATTTATATCATAACTTTTATCCTGCGACTATTTTCATGGGGGATTCTGGAAGTATGTTCTTAGGATATATAATTGCCGTTATTGCTTTACTAGGATTTAAAAATGTAACTTTAACCTCACTTATTATACCAATCTTCTTATTAGCAATCCCTATATTAGATACCTTATTTGCAATTATTAGGAGAATAATAAATAAACAACCAATTTATATGCCTGATAAAAGTCATTTACATCATCAATTATTGAAATTTAAATCTTCACAAAGAACAACTGTCTTAATAATTTATCTAGTGGATATATTATTTGCTATCGCTTCAATAATATATGTCTTACGAAATAGAATTTTAGGAATAATAATCTATTTAATATTATTTATATTAATATTGTTATTAATATTAAAAACAAATATAATAAAAGAAAGAAAGAAAAAAGGGAATAAATAATTCTCTTTTTTGTATAAAAAATCAGTTATTTGTTTGACAAACAACGTTCATTGTGTTAGATTATTATTGATATTTATATTTTAGAGGAGGTAATATGAAGGGAATAATTTTAGCAGGAGGATCTGGAACTAGATTATATCCAATTACGAAAACAATTAGTAAACAAATGCTACCAATATATGATAAACCGATGATCTATTATCCTTTATCAGTATTGATGTTAGCGGGAATAAAGGATATTTTAATAATATCAACTCCAGATGATACTCCAAAATTTGAAAAGATGTTGGGGGATGGAACTAACTTTGGAATTAAACTAACTTATAGAGTTCAGCCGGAACCTAAAGGACTTGCCCAAGCCTTTACAGTTGGCGAAGAGTTTATTGGTGATGAACCAGTTGCCATGGTTCTAGGTGATAATATTTTTTATGGAGATGGACTTCAAAGAAAGTTGTTAAATGCTATTAGTAATACTAATAATAACAAAGCTACAATCTTTGGTTATTATGTAACAGACCCAGAAAGGTTTGGAGTTGTAGAATTTGATGCTAATGGTAAAGCTATTTCCATTGAAGAAAAGCCAACCCATCCTAAATCTAATTATGCCGCAACAGGATTATATTTTTATGATAATAGAGTAGTTGATTATGCTAAAAATTTAAAACCATCTGCTCGTGGAGAACTAGAGATAACTGATATTAATAAAATATACTTGTCTAATGGAGAACTTGAAGTGGAAACTCTAGGTCGTGGTTATTCATGGTTAGATACAGGTACTTTTGATAGCTTGAATGAAGCATCTGATTTTGTTAAGACCGTCCAAAAAAATGGTTTAATGGTAGGTTGTGTTGAAGAGGTTGCTTATTTAAATGGTTGGAT
>CAYWKX010000034.1:0-3793 GCA_964459185.1 uncultured Muribaculaceae bacterium
GCAGTGTCATTGAGCCTCTTTGTGACATTGTCGTTTATTACCATTTCGAATAATAATAACGAGGATGTAAATGGCTAATTCTAATGGAACTGAAGTATATTTACGAAACCATAGAGGGATATATTCGGACGCTATAACCCTTACCCGAAATACTCCTATTCAACCGCTGCCTTCCCATCCTATTCCGGATAACGTGGCGATTGTGGTTAAGAATAACTCCGGCAATCCGGCTGGTTTGCAAGTATTAGTAGACGGAAGAAAGATTTCATCAAATTCATATCCTCTTCTTCCTGGAGACAGTATACCGTATTACGTTACTGATGCAAGTGCCTTGTTTGTTGGGGTTTTAGGACCGTTTCCGGCCGGTGTTAACGAAGTAATAGTCAATTATACATTCGAAATAGATTAACGGGGGACAAAAAAATGGCAGGTCCGCAATCATCATCCACTCCTTTGATAAATCCTCCTGCGATTTATATTAACCAGACTGACGGGTTTATCCTTAATGGAATTTACAGTAATACAATTATTGGAACTCCGTCGCTTCCGGTTAATAATATTACCGATGCTAAAGCACTGGCGGCATTACGCAATACAAACATTTTTCATATCGTTGGTACCTGTGTGGCTGATCAGGATATTGAGGGTTATATAATCCAGGGGACAGCACCTACCTTTGATATTTTTAATTTTGCCGGGTATAACTTCACCAATACAACATTTCAGTATTTAGACTTGGTCGGTTTTACCGCAAGTCCGATATTTGTTAATACCTGCATCTTAGGAAATAATACCCCAAACTCATGTTACATGCAGGGAGAAATATTTGATTCGGTCTTGCTGGGTTTGTCCGTGTTTCCTACTGCTTTTATTGCCACATGGAGATGCATATTAGGCAATTTCATTAACGTTGATGATGGGCAACTTTTCATAAATAACGGTCAGGGAAACTTAGATGTGCAGACACTGGTCGGGGCCGCTGGGCTTATCAATGTTCTGCGCGGTGATATGGATATTTTATTGCAGGCTGGGTGTACTGCCGGTGTAGCATATATAACAGGGAATAATCTCAGGGTTACAGATCAGAGTGCAGGCACTTTACTATTTTCTTACCCAGACTACCCAAATCCAGAAGTGGCTATTAATACGGCAGCTATTCTACTGGCTGAAATACCAATATTAATGCTACCTTTAATACCGGACCCCTTCGGATATACACCAAGATTTACAGTCGATAACATATTTTTAAAGTGCGCAGACCCTGGGATCGGAAACGATGTTATAGTCAGACTCAAAAAACTTATTAACGGTGTGCTTACAACGGTAAAAACGTTCACGATAGGTACTGGGGGTGCGCCAAATCCTTTTACAAATTATTATAGTCAATTTGACATGTTTGGGTTACAACAAATATGCGGTGATTACATTGTGGTCACAGTGCAGCAAGAAGTAGGCGGCGGTCCTACCGCAGTAACAGGATCGTTAAGATACAAAACGGCTTAGGAGGTCAATCCAATGACAGCTAGTGTAATAGAAATCGGCATTCAGAAGATGGTCATCTTTCAAAACGTTGCGACGGCAATAGGTGGGGCCGGCGGAATCAGCCTGGTCTGTGCTAACCTCCCGGCAACTGTGGACTATAATGGACAGCTTGTAGTTCCATCCGATCGCACTTTATCAGGTCCCCGGTTTATTGTCGCGAGTACTCTGGGAGGTGTTATTACTCCGGATACTCCATTTGATGTCCAAATACCGGCTGGTACTGAATTTATAATCCTGTCCACCCGTGTTCCTATTTCATCGTTAATCAACCAGGGCCTGGCCTTCATGGGACAGGTAACTGACGTTCCTGGAGTTAACCAGTTTACAATAGATACTCTTAAGGGAAAAGGTGATACCTTTTTCGTGAACTGGAGCTCATATGTAGCCTGGACAGTTGGGGGCGTTGGCGCCGCTCCGCAAGGCGAAGACCAGGCGGTTAGTGTTTACACTTCTGCTGCCGGCGTTTTTACCACACCTGTTTATACTGCTGCAGTTGGCATAGGCGACTGGATAATACTCCTGAATCCTTTGCTGGCAAATACCAACTTTTTACGCTTGATAATGGCAGAACTTAACAGTTCTGGACAGTTGTATGCTGTTAACCCTAATGCCCCGGATGATACCGGAAGCGGCTTATCCATTGCTAACCCCAAGATGTGGACAAATTCAGGAGTGGTCTTGTGTACCAACGGAAATGGGGACAAAATTATACGCCTTCCCGGCGCAGAAAACATTGATGATGATGACGTTGATCCTCCTGTAGTAATGGATAAACGTGCTGTTATTATCGTTGGTATCGGAGGCGGACACCCTGAACAGCAAGGAGAGGTTAACGCCTCAATTCGCAGACGGCAAAACGCTGCCTGGGGTGCGGCTGCCGGCCCGGCAATCGACATACAGGCACCTTGTAGCATTGAAGGAATAGAGGTTGTAGCTGTAGCTCAGCCAGCTATACAATTTGAGGGAAACGGAGGCGATGAAAACGGCGCTTTCTCTCATATCTTTAAATGCAGATTCCCTGGATGGGGATTAATGACGAATGCTATTTACTTTGCTGCCGGCACATATAATAAAATAGAAGCCTGCAGATTTGAAAGCCTGACATCCGCCATTATATTCGCTTCTACGATTGGCAATAATCCGGATTACAACGATATCATTGATAACTGGTTTGTGGGTTGTACTTTTGGTATTGATACCATTATCGGATCTGCTCCACACAATACGGTTGTCAAGGGCTGTCATTTCATCCCATCGAATACCGCAGCCATGACAAACGCAATCCGCACCCTGGGTCTTTGGGATTCAGGGGAAATCAGTGGAAACTATTTTGGATGTACCCGGGCTCAAGCTTATGATATTGGTGTGTATGCATTGAGGGCTGCGGGGGTAATGGTCTACGGTAATACATACACTGACGGTACTGATGAGGAACTGGATAACGCTGAACAGATCACGGTAGCAACAATAGATCTGAATCAAGCTGCTGCAAATTACACCCTTTTCACAGGGGATACGGAGTTAACGGAACTGGAAAGCCTTGTTCTGGTTTGTCCCAATGCCGCAGCTGGTGGAGCGTTAACCTCAATATCAATACAGACAGACGATGCAACTCCGCAGGTGATAATAACCAATGTGGCCGGCGCGGTTGCCAATCTGACTGCCGAGGCTCAAATAGCCTGGTCATCAGGGATAAACGGACCAACTATAATCAGTGTAGGCACAAACATCCAATTAACAATTAATGGCGGTGCTACGGGTGTGGATTATGTATGCACTGTAGTTGCCAAATGGAAACCGGTAGTCGCTGGTGGCCTGCTGATATAATAAAACTCACGGGAGTACATTTTGAGTACCCGGCACCAACGATTTAAAGGGGGGGTTATATGAATAGTTTAAATGGTCAATTAATCGATGAGTCATTATATGAAATAGACTTTTGGAGTGATTCACAAGAAGAGGCAACGGTAACTGATATCGCAGGGGATATAGTGTTACCGGATGTAATTGTAAACGATATTCCTGCTGGCGCAGTGATAATCAGGGCAATCGCAATTTTCAAATTCAGGATAGTGGAAAATACTAATGCTGGAGACAATAAATTAAATGGAGCCCAGGCAATTCAAATCAGGGATGACAGTCCATCTGCATGGATAGACGCTATCTCCTTTGTAGATGATGAATTTGGCATTGCGGCAACCACAAGGGAAGGCGGAGACGCAATGGTAGGGGATATCGATGTTAGTGGAAC
>CAYWKX010000034.1:3893-10723 GCA_964459185.1 uncultured Muribaculaceae bacterium
CTTTTGAGGTTTCAGCCTCAATAAAGCTTTTTGCAGGACCAAGCGTATTCAACAAGATGCTGGCGAGCGGATTAATATAAAGTAAACAGGGGGGTAAATATTATGTCTGTAAGTGGTCTAAATGGACAAAGTATAATCACGAAGACACTATTAGATACTATATATTATAAAGATGCCGGGGCTTTAGGCACCGCTGAATATATAGGTACTCCTGATAATCCGTGCGGCAGCGCAGCAGATGTGTTGTCAATATGCTCATTAAGGAATATCTGGAAGATTCATATTACTAATGGAAGCACATTTGTTGTGCCTGATGATTTAACGGAAAGATATACATTTGTTGGAGAAAGTGCCAGAGAATCGAGCTTTGGTGCTGTTGCTAGACCCAGACTGAATTTCAATGGAAAAACTATAAGCTACGCGACTGCTATAGGAGTGAGTACATATGACTCTGTGGGTACAGCCCCGGGAGAAGTTTATCTTATCGACTGTTCTTTCGCGGGAACAACTAATCTTATTGTTACTATGTTACGCGGGACAATAAGTAGCTGCACTACAAACGGTTTAAATTTATATGGAACATATTTATATAATAACTTAACTATAACTCAAGCAGTAGGCGGGGGCATGGCATGGAACTTCAATAACGTATGTGGAAAAATGACACTAGCTGGCAATGCAGCAGGTGGACCCAATCCATCTTTTTACGGTTGCCACGATTTAGTATTAACTGTTACCGGCACAGGCGGAGAGGTTTATATTTATGGGCAGGCAAAGATTATAGACTTATCTGGAGGGGCAGTTTCAGTTTTTCAATACTCAGGACTTCAACAAGCTGAAGTTCCTATCAACATTAACGCGATCGCCGCCTCTGAAACAAATGTTTTTGAATTGCAACCAACTGGGCTTTATTTGAGATATAAAGTTGAAAAACTTCTTTTAAAAATTGCTGATCCGGGAGCAGACACCGTTAATATAAAATTATACGAGTTGGTTAACAATGTTCTCACCAATACTAAAACCGTTCCAGTGACAACTCCAGCGTCAACATACTATAATCTGATGGATTTATTCAATATACCAAATCTAGTTGGTGATAATCTGAAAATTACAGTACAGGCAACTGGCGGCGGTCCTTATGCGGTAACTGGTAGTTACGTGATAACGTCTATATAATATTAAAGTTTTCATGTAAAATAACCTTAACTTGTAAAATAGATTTTGGTCTTAAATTAAGGGGGGATAAAATGGAAAACAATAAAAATGCCGTGTTAGCTTTAGGCGTAACGGGCCTTGTAGCCGGGGGGCTTTTATGGTTAGGAACAAGGAAGGCTGAGGCGTCTGGTGATAATCAGAATCTGGGACTTTATGTTTACGATCAATACGGTAGATTGATCGCCAGTTCAAATGCCCTGGTTAATTCTCTGAATAGAGGCGTCACGGCTGCCCTACCCACATCATTGATGGAAGGGGATACCGTATACGTTGTAGCCAAAGTAACAAACACCTCTTATAAGGTGCTTGGCGGAGTGAACACACCCTGGGCCAATACTCTTAAGGTAACAGTAACGGGTGCTAGTGCTCCTTTCTCCGAGTTGAATGTAAGTAAAGATTTTAGCTTTGCAGCAAGCGAGCAGAAAACCATTGATTCAACCACCTGGTCTTCTATGGCATATACTATTCCAGTTGGTAAATCCGGATCGGGAACTATTACCCTGAAATTAACAGATTCAACTGGTTCTGTGACCCTGGGTACCGTAACCAGTTCATCTATCACGGTTACCTCTGCGCCTGTTACAAAAGCAGGAACGATCGAAATTACTTCAGCTCCAGCCACTACTTACAGCGAGGGTGATACGATAACCGGTACTGTCAACGTAACAAACACCTCTTATAAAACCTTGTCATCAGGGGCGCAAGTGTACGTTTCGTCGTCTGTGGCAGTAAAATTTTATGGAAGTGGTAGTTTGGCAGGGTATATCACTAGCTGGATAACACTGGTTGCTAATCCTTCTAAATTAGCTAGTTTTAGCTACACAATACCAGCAGGAACAGTGGGGGTAGGTAAAATATCATGCGAACTTCAGATAGGAGGTGTCACAGTAACAACGATAGCCACAGCGAATATCACTGTTGAGGCAGTTCCTATTATCCCCGGGGGAACAATCGTCTTCCTATAGTAGTTCTCAAAGGCAGGAAATAAAATGAAAAAAAGCACCGTTATCTTGTTAATAGGTACTGTGGGAGTTGGTGGTATCGTGGCGGCAAATATGTTACGCAAAGACGCCGGCGAATCAGATGGAATTAATCTGACTGTTGGGATATCAATGGCTGACTCCGATAATCAACCTGTACCCGTTAATGACAGTGGTACCGCTTTCATTATTAACGAAGGTGAAATTTACACGGCTTCGGTTGTCCTCCAAAATAATTCAACGCGGGGCGGGCAACCATATGCCGTTCAAGTCGAAGTTAACGCAACTGCGGGCGGAGCGAGCGGTACCTTTTTATCTCCTACAACAAAACCGGCTAACTTATATGCCGGGGGGAGTACTATTGTTAATTTCCCAATTTCTCCGCAAATTGGGAGTGGTCCGGACACGGGTACGTTCGTTGTTAATGTTAAAGATCCCCAGGGCAATATACTGGTAACAAGATCTGTTAATTTAATCATTAATGCGGTAATTATCAATCCGGCTGCAGTGGTCACCTTGAATAACTTTACAATTGATGAGGGTAAAACTACTCCTATCACATTCAGGGTTGAAAACAAATCAACGAGAGGAAATGAATACTGGTCCAGAAGTTTTATTGTGGCCGTGGCGGCTGCTGCAAATAATACCGGGACCCTGGTAAACCAGACTTACGAAGCATCAACAATTGGCGCTAATCAATCTATGGACTTCATATTTAATTTGTCGCCGGCGTGGGACACGGGGGGCGATTCGTCCGGAATAGTGAGCATTGTAGTAAAAGACGCGGAAACCGGATCAACGGTAAGCAATAAAACCGTTGGCTTCACTATTAATGCGGTGCCGGTAATATACAATGTTGTAATTGATAATATAAGCTAGGTAAAAAATGACCGTACAATTAACCGCTGGGGAGATATACCAGTTTACAATACGAGTTACTCAGACCTCCACCCGCGGAGGCCAGCCGGCAAATGTTCGCTTAATGGGCTGGTGCGGCGCTTACGATTCTAATAACAACCTGCTCTGGCAGGGCCAATCATTCGAATATATTGATACACCGTATGGGCAGCCTACTAATATTGTACTCAATTCTGGTTATTTTACTCCTACGGCGGGGCAATCAAGTTCGGGAAGATTAGATTTAGCAGTTATACCATATGCATGGAACCCGCAAACTCAAAAATGGTCACAGGGGCAATGGTTAGGCAGAACCAGCGTACCCTATGTTTCGGCATATATACCCACACACGCTATAGATATGAACATAACGGGTGCAGTGTATATTCCGTGGAGTAATTACGAGAGATACAGGGCAGCTCGTGTAACTGTAAATATACACAATCTAACAAATTACACAATAACAAGAATATTAACCATGCATTGCCGCTGGTTAAATTGGGGTGATAGGCCTGACCAGGGAGACACAGAGATAACATTGAGCCCGAATGAAACCAGGACTATTACCATAGACAGTAATAGTCAGATTAATTACAACAGCTCAACAGACGGATGGATGACCCCAGTTATCTGGTTTACAGATGAAAATGGTAA
This sequence comes from uncultured Muribaculaceae bacterium, assembly GCA_964459185.1. GTDB lineage: Bacteria > Bacillota_I > Bacilli_A > RF39 > UBA660 > CAYWKX01. The sequence continues at coordinate 7,640 of CAYWKX010000034.1, forward strand.
TGCGAGTAATGAATTTACCATGGGGTACCCGGATGGGGGCGGCAGCGAGGAACCGGAATTGTTCACCTTGAGTAAGCAAATCTATCCTTATCCGGGCGTTTCCGGATATATCAGCACCGATCCTCCCGTGGAAACATTTGCCTATGGTACGGTAGTCTATGTGAGGGCGGTACCCTTGAATGGTTACATATTTGAGAATTGGGAACTGAATGGACAGTATTTTGATCAACCTAATCCTTTCAATCTGTTAGTGGTAAATAGCCAAACGCTTACTGCTCGATTCAGGCTTCCTTAATAATAATCAGGGGGATAATATGGAAAATAAAATAGCATTCAGGCCTGGAGATATTTTTAGTACTCCAGGCGAAGGTTTAACCGGATGGATATCAGAGCACTGTACGATACCTCACACGAAGCGCTTCCATTTCGGATTATTGTCGAACATGATAACCTGCGGCGACTGGGAGATACGAGAGAGTATTTCAAAAGGGCCGGCGGTAAACCGGCTCTTTCTCGATTACTACAAATACGATATAGAAATATACCGTGTGGTAGGCGCACCAGATGCACAGGCGGCTATTGCGGCGGAGGCCTTATCGGAAATAGGGGAAGAGCCTTACGGTTGGAGAGATTTGATCAAACTGGGTTATGATGCGGTAAGTTTAATGCTTCAAGGAAAACGGCCTCCCTACAGGCCGGAACAGCTAAATTTATCGCACGGCAACTCTTACCTTTGCACAGAGGCGGCAAACTATGGTTACGTCCGTGCAGGGATACCCCTGTGTAAAGGGGCAGCCATTCCCAGCGCATTTAAGCAGGCAGAAATTGAATCAAGGCTAATTTTAATCTATAAGGGAGACTTAGCAGATATAGCACCGCAGGAACTAATACAGAAATATAAAGCGGAGGGATTAATGAAGTGAAGAGGTTTGCCTTATTATATTTCGTAATGGTAATTCTCTGGTTTGCCGGAATGGCAGCGGTGAGCTATTACTGGGGATCCAGTACAGTGGCCACCCTGGGGATAGGGGTTGCAGGGGGTGTAATCATATCTAAATTTGGAAACATGATGGATAGCCTTTTGTCTCATTTATCCAGCGAAAAGGATAAAACGGTTAACACTAAAAGCTAAATATTTCAAATCTTACAGGTCCACAAGGAGGCCAGGTCAATGAACGATCCACTCGGCATAATAACAATCATCATATCGATCGGTGCATTGATAGTGACCACTGCCTTTAACAGGCATAGCACCAGTAGAGATGTAATTCACGATGTGAGAGCAGAAGATAAGAGGTTTAATGATCTGCGGGATGAGCTCAAAAACGATTTAGACCGATTTAAACTTGAGGTTGAACACAGATTAACTGAGAATGAAATTAAAATAGAGTTATTCTGGAGGAAGTTTGAAAAGAAAATGGCGGAAGATTTACATTCACCTCATACACCGGAAGCAGATAGATTGCTTGAAAAATTGAGCGCAGGCAGCATTAACATTCAGGAAAGAATGTGCCTGGGTAATATATTGCAAAATAACGTAAAGAATAAAGTATATTCGTCAGAAAAAGAAGTGAAAGCGATTTTTCTGGCGACTTATTTATGTCTGGAGAACGATTGTTAGAATTCTTTTTATGTGGGGTAGTAATAGGCGGCTGGTTGGCCGCCCTAATATTTACCATAATTAAATTTTACCTGATTCCCGTAATGAGAGAGAGATGGAACAGGGATACCAGGGATTGATTTTATTCGCTGTGAGAAGCCCTGTAAATCGGATCGATATCCATTAGTATTTTTCTTGCATACGCCTCCCTGTCTTTGTCTCCGGATAAAACACTGCGCTGCAATATTTTACGCCAGGCAACCGTATTGAGTTCAATCCATTTGTCCATGATTTTTTCAGGTAAATCATTACCTTTTTTCATGTTTCCTCCGCCTTAAATATTCCTCAAGCGAATCCAGAAAATACCTTTTTTTAATAAACCATACCATGAATCCAGGTAATTTAATCCTTTTAAACATCTTTAAGGGACTCTTTTTACAACATTGACAAGGAAGATTTTTACATTCAGGGCAGCTTTTATCTTCATAATCATTTAGCATTTTAATCCCCCCAATACAATTAAAAGGCATGGTTTTCATTGTATTTTTATATGAGGATACAAGTCTGAATTCACGTAGACGGTAGTCAACTACCCATTTTTTATATTTAGGTAATGCTATGTTATTTATGCTATGTTTTTCTGTCATTTTTATTTTTTCTACTCCTTATTATCCTTATTAATTAAAAAATAATTATGGTTTGGGTTTTACTATAATCCCTTTTCCTTCACATATTCTACATGTATCAACGAGTGAGTTATATTGCCATGTCATCACATCGCCAGGGCGATTAAAATATCCACCGGAAACAAATCCCACTCCATTGCAAATTGGACACCTTTGCCATTCACCGTTTACCCGTTCCTCCTTTTTAGAGGTAGATTTATCATCTACTTTATGGAGAAGAGCCAAAATTAAACCATCAATTTCATCCTTATTTTTAACATTGAGCGCTTTACTGATTAAATCATTTAACTTTTTTTCTTCCTCGTCAGTGTAATCCATATATAGATCATCTGTTTCAGGATTAACTACAGAGTGCGCACAAATCCAAGATCGAATTGCTAAAATTATGCTTTTGTAGCCATCAAGGATTATCGACAATTTAACAAATTGTGTCCGGGAAATCTCCTTGCACATATAATTAATGAAATTATAATTATAAGATGAAGACAATTCGCTAAAAAAAGTCTGTTTATTAGACGATGATGGATCAACAATAAGTTTAATTTCATCATCTGTTAGCAATAGGTCGCCTTCCTTCGATCTGGTAAGATAAAAATCATTAATTAATGAAAGAATCTTTTTTGCTATACAACGGCTACACGTAATAGATGCGCAAGTTTCATTCACTACACACGTTTGTTCATTTAATTGAGCTAATTTTTCTTCCAATTCATTATTCATATTTAATGCCTCTTCTTATGCTTAATCTAAAAATAAATTAAAATACTGGCATTGCTGTCCACAATCAGTTATTTTGCA
>CAYWKX010000035.1:0-3972 GCA_964459185.1 uncultured Muribaculaceae bacterium
CACCGCTTTTTGAAGATTACTATTTGTCAGTTCAACAGCCTTTTCTTTAGAATTTCTTATAATATTAATAATATAGTAGACCCCCACAACAAGAACGATCCCAACAATAACAATTGTTGCTAATAATTCAACTAGCGTAAAGCCCCTATTCCTTAATTTTTTTATAAACCTTTTCATTTACTCATACTCTCCTTTACAATATTAATATATAAAGATAATAATACTATTTTAAATTATCTCTAAAATCTTTTAAATTATCTATAAAATCATCTATTTCTTCATCATCAGTTATATTATATAATTTATCTTTAACTTGTAATAATTCCTGATAACTTATAATTGCTTCATCTTCTTGTTTTTGCTCATAATCAGTAAGTTCAATATTATGTGGTTTTATTTCCTCATCCAACTGTTTAGAAACCTCATCGACAAAAGAAATATTCCCATCATTAATTTGGTCATAATATTCATCATCATAGTCTGATTCTTCTTTTTTTATATTATTAGTTTTTTCTAATTCATTTATATTAATTGCATCATCAGTTTTTCTGATAATATGAATTGGAGAGGTTTGATCACGGCGTTCCATTTCCTTTAAAAGATTCCTTTGATAAGGAGACGTGGTAGGTTCCTGATTTATTTCCTGGACGGTTTTAACTTCTACCTCTTTACTTATAGGTTCAGCTAAAGGAATTTCTATTGGAGTTGTCTCTTTAGTATTACTAACAGGATCTAACTTATTTAAATTATCCTTTTGTTGGGCTTGCTGTTCCTTTTTTAACATTTCTGTTAATTCTCTATTTTTCATTGCTAATGCGATTGTTAAAAAAAGCAATAGAAAAAAGACGAAGATAACTCCCCAAAATAAGATTAATCCACCTGAATTAAGATTGATATAAAATTCCACAAAGTGATCAATCATGTTTCCACCTCAATACTCTAAATAAAGGGACAAATAGTATAATTACATTTACATTTTAACACATTTTGTTTCGCTTTGTAAATAGTTATTACTAAACTTATTGTTTTATTATAAAAAAATAAGAATGTACTATAGATACTTCTTATATTTTCTAAAATCAATGTTACTCTCTAAATCCGTCCTAGCCAGTTCATCAACCAATTTCTTTTGATCTCTGCTTAGTTTTTCAGGAATTAAAACATTAATAATAACAAACATATCACCATTTTGCTTGGTTTGAACATTTTCTACTCCCTTGCCCTTTAAACGTAATTTCGTTCCATTTTGGGTTCCTGATGGAATAGATAAATTAACTTTACCATAGATAGTAGGCACTTCTTTTTTACATCCTAAAATAGCTTCTGTAATAGTTAAAGGTAATTCAACTATAATATCATCATCTTCTCGTTTATAAAAATCATGTTCTCTAACAATGAATTCAATATAAAGGTCTCCGGAAGAAGCACCATTTTGTCCAGCTTCTCCTTTGCCCGCTAAACGAAGACGATTTTCGGTATCTACACCCTTTGGTATCGTTACGGTAATTATCTTATTATTCTTTACTTGACCAGTCCCATGACATGTTGAGCATTTCCTCTCAAAAGATCTTCCTGTTCCATGACAATAGGAACATGTTGTTCTAGATAAGAAAGTTCCAAACATTGTCCTTTGTTCTTGGGTAATTGTCCCAGAACCATGACATTCTGAACAAGTAGTTTCATTGAATCCACCCTTACCATTACATTCTGGACAGGTATCAATAACATCAACTTTAATATCTTTTTTAGCCCCATAGACAGCTTCTTCAAAATCAATAGTCATACGATACAAAACATCATTACCCCTTCTTCTAGAGGAATTTGATCTACTTCGTCCCGAAAAGCCATAATTACCAAAAAGTTCTTCAAAAATATCAGACATGTTACCGAAATCAAAACCTTCGAAGCCAGAAAATCCCCCTTGGGCATTTGTAAAGGCACTATGTCCAAACTGATCGTATTGTTTTCTTTTATTTTCATCAGATAATACGGCATAAGCCTCTTGAAGCTCTTTAAATTTAGCTTCAGCTTCTGGTGATTTATTAACATCTGGGTGCCATTCCTTAGCAAGTTTACGAAAAGCTGATTTAATTTCTGTGGCTGATGCTGTTTTAGAAATTCCTAAAACGTCATAATAATCTTTTTTATTCATTTTTTCCTCTTTCACATCATAAATATTAAGTTCTAGTTTAACTAGAACTTAATATTTTATTTTTCTTCGAATTCAGCATCAACAACATCATCTTTTTTTGGTTCTTCTTTGGCAGGTGTTTCTGTTGTTTGATTGTTTTTAGCAGCTTCTTCATAAACTCTAGTAGCTAATTTATTAGCACACTCTAATAATTTATCTTTAGCTTTATTTATTTCCTCAACATCTTTACCTTCGAGAGCCTTTTTAACTTTTTCTATTAATTCTTCTGCTTCTGCTTGTTCTTTTTTATCTACTTTGTCTTTTAAATCTTTAAGAGCTTTTTCAGTCATAAAGATAACCTGTTCAGCTTCATTTTTAGCATCTACTTCTTCTTTTTTCTTTTTGTCTGCTTCTTTATTAGCTTCTGCTTCTTTCATCATCTTATCTACTTCTTCATCTGTTAAAGTATTAGAAGCGGTGATCGTGATTGATTGTTCCTTATTGGTTCCTAAATCCTTTGCTTTTACATTAACAATTCCATTAGCATCAATATCAAAGGTTACCTCAATTTGTGGTACACCTCTTGGCGCTGGTAAGATATTAGTAAGTTGGAATCTTCCTAAAGTTTTGTTATCGTTAGCCATTGGTCTTTCACCCTGTAGGACATGGATATCTACCGCAGGTTGGTTATCAGCCGCAGTAGAGAAAATTTGAGATTTTGAAGTAGGAATAGTTGTATTACGCTCAATTAAACGAGTCATGACACCACCTAAAGTCTCAATACCAAGTGATAATGGAGTAACATCAAGTAAAACAATATCGTTTACTTCTCCTGTTAATACTCCACCCTGTATTGCTGCCCCCATGGCTACTACTTCATCAGGATTAACACCTTTATGTGGTTCTTGCCCTAATTCTTTCTTAACCAAATCTTGAACATAAGGAATACGAGTTGACCCTCCGACTAAAATAACTTTATCAATATCTTTGTTAGTAAGTTTAGCATCCTTCATTGCCTTTCTTACTGGTTCTAAAGTCGAATCAACTAAATCTCTAATTAAATCCTCTAATTTAGCTCTAGTCAAACTTATTTCTAAATGAAGTGGTCCATCACTTGATTGAGAAATAAACGGCAATGATATTTGAGTTGTTGTAACTCCTGATAAATCTTTCTTAGCTTTTTCAGCAGCATCTTTTAACCTTTGTAAAGCCATTCGATCTTTAGATAAGTCAATACCATTTTCTTTTTTGAAGGTATCCACTAAATAGTTAATAACCCTTTCATCAAAGTCATCTCCTCCTAATCTATTGTTTCCAGAAGTTGCTTTTACTTCAAAAACACCTTCTCCAATATCTAGGATAGAAACATCAAATGTTCCACCCCCCAAGTCATAAACTAAAATAGTTTGTAACTTCTCTTGTTTATCAAGGCCATAAGCTAAAGCAGCAGCAGTAGGTTCATTAATAATTCTTTCTACTTCAAGGCCTGCAATCTTTCCTGCATTTTTAGTTGCTTGTCTTTGTGAATCATTAAAATATGCCGGAACAGTAATAACAGCTTTAGTTACTTTTTCTCCTAAATAACTTTCAGCATACTCTTTCATATATGAAAGAATCATCGCACTTATTTCCTCTGGTGTATATTTCTTACCAGCAGCCTCTACTTTCTCATCAGTTCCCATTAATCTCTTAATTGAACTAATTGTATCCTTGTTAGTTACCATTTGTCTTTTTGCAGCATCTCCAACAATTCTCTCATTATTTTTAAATGCTACAACCGAAGGGGTTGTTCTTCCCCCCTCTGGATTTGGGATAATTTTAGCCTCCCCTGCTTCTAGAAC
>CAYWKX010000035.1:3982-10619 GCA_964459185.1 uncultured Muribaculaceae bacterium
AACACTAACACAACTATTAGTGGTTCCTAAGTCAATTCCTATAATTTTACTCATTTTCATCTTTCCTTTCTTTCTTTATTTGTTTTCTTAAAAGTAATAACTTCTTGGTATCTTTTTGAACATATTCTTTTCTCTTTAAGTCTAGCTTTTCATACTCTTCAAAATTAATATTATTTATTTCCTCTAATATTTGATCTTCAGTTAATCCCTTTTTCAAAAACTCAATAATTATAAAATACATTTTTAATAGACATTGATTAACTTCTAGATCCATGTAATATTCTAACTCTTCAGAATCAAAATTAGAAATATCTTTACTATAAGGACCAAATAAAGTAAATAACAACGCTAATGAAGTCATCAAAAGTTTTCCTTTATTATCATTCGTTTACTTTCACCATACTTGGCCTTATCAATTTATCTTTATACATATAGCCTTTCTGTAAAACCTCAATGACTATTCCTGATTCTTTAGTTTCATCTTTACCTGTAATAACAGCCTGATGATAAGTCGGATCAAATTCTTTATCTAAAGATTCTATTTCAGTTACTTCAAATTTAGTAAATAAATTATTAATCTGACCATACACCATTTTAAATCCTTCTAGAAACTTTGATACTTCATCAGTTAAATCATTATCATCCATTTTTATTGCCCTCTCAAAATTATCTAAAATTGGTAATAATTCTAAAATAATATCTTCTTCCGAATATTTAAGCAATCTAGCTGTTTCTTCTTCCCTTCTTCTTTTATAATTAATAAGTTCAGCTTGATTTCTTAGAAGAGCTTCTTCTAAATTCTTTATTTTTAAACTTAGATCTTCTTTATTATTATTCTCATTTTTAGATATAGATACTTGTTCTTTTGATTTGCTTTTACTCATTATTTAACCTCTTTCTTTACCTATCATTTATATTTTCCTTAATATAGTTAAGAAGGGAAATAACTTTTGCATATTCCATCCTTTTTGGTCCAATGATAGCAATTGTTCCTTCTTCACCATTAAAATTATATTTAGTTTTTATAACCGAGATATCTTCAGATATTTCACTCTCTTTCCCAATATAAACATTTATATCTTTACCATCCTCTAAATTTTCACTGATACTAGATATATCTTCAAAACCCGTCAAAATTTCTTTTATTTTTTCAATGTTACTAAATTCTGGTTGATTTAAGAAATTATTACGACCAGTGAAGTAAACATCATTTGCCTTATTAGTAAATTCATTGAATGCATCATAAAAGGCATTATATAATACTTCATGTTGTCTAACATATTGAGGAATAATTGGTTTTATTTCATATTCTAATTTTTCACTTACCTCGTTAATGGGAGTACCTATTAATAATTTATTTATAAGCTCCACAGTTTTTCTAACTTCTTCAGTTGATACATTAGAAGGTAAATTAAGAGTTTTATGTTCTACGATACCCTTATCGGTAATTACAATTGTAAGAACTTTGTTATCTTCTAAAGGTACTACTTCAACTTTTTTTAATTTGTTTTCATTTGAGGACTTTCCTAATACTACACTTGTATAATTAGTTATCTCAGAAATGATTTCAATACTCCTTTTAATCGTTTCATTTAAATCTAACGAATTATTATGGAAAATTGTTTGCAATTTAAGCATATCTTCCCCAGTCATTTCCTTTGGATCCATTAAATTTTCAATATAATAACGATAACCTTTTTCACTAGGTATTCTTCCCGAAGCAAAATGATTTTTCTCTAGTAATTTTAATTCTTCTAAATGAGACATTTCATTTCTAATCGTTGCACTAGAACATTTTAATTTTTTACAAATATGATTCGAACTAACTGGTTTCGCAGTTTTTATATATTCCTCAATTATTATTCGAAGCATTTCCTTTTGTCTATTAGTTAACATAAGTTCACTTCCTTAGCACTTCAAATATATGAATGCTAACATTATTATATTACTACTTTTTAGCAAAGTCAATAGTAAATTGCTAATTTTTTTCAAAAAAGAAAAAGATCTATACTTTTTCGAATCTGTGACTTCTTTTTCTAAAGAAAATAATAACAAATATCATTAGAAATAAAATGCAGTTAGCAATTATTAAATAGACATGTTGATATATATAATAAATATTATCACCTTTAAAAGCATTATATAAATAAGCGTATATTTTATCTCCATAATAAATACCAATAGCAAAGAAAGTTTGATAAATACCCATTGTTACTTCCCGATAATTCTTAGCAAAAGGTTGCATCATTAACCCAATTAAAATATTATATGTCAATCCATAACCAAAGCCATTTAAACCATAGGTAGTAAAAAGGAGAGTACTATTTTTAGTAATAAGTGGCATAACAATAAAAATTAAACTACAACTAAATCCTAGGATTAATGTTTTTTTAACTCCAATTTTCTTATTAAGATAAATACCCATCAAAACCCCTGCTATTAATTGAGAAAAAGAGAAAATAACATCACAATAAGCAATTCCTAATGTACCCATCCTTATTTCTTCTAAACTAACTAATGAAACATAATTAGACCCTGAAGTAGAGAACTTAATCAAGGAAATAAATATTCCTAGTAAACATAAAAAAATAAAATTCTTATTAATTATTACTTCCTTTACTTTCTTAAAGGAGAAATTACTGGTTATTTTTCTAGTCTCTTTCATAAATAGCATTAATAAAAAAGATATAATGGCACAAATAACACTAGCTAACCATAAATATTTATAGTTAGTTATTACTTTAACACCATCGACTGTAGTTATATAATATTGGATTGGAGCCGCTAAAAACTCTGCGAATAAAGGGGCAATTGATAAAATAGATACTGATAGAATTGCATCCTTTTGATTAAAACTATCAGCAAACATAACATTAAATAAAGCAATAAAGGATGCTCCAATTCCAATCGATAAACTAGAAGCATACATTGTAATATAACTAGGACTAATATAAACTAAAAATGAAGTCAATGCTATTGCAACAATTGATAAAAGAATAAAAAACTTCCTAGTTTTAAAATAATCCGTTATAAAAAAGATTGGTAATCTAATGAAAATGGATATTAAGCCATAAACTGAAGTAATTGAAACGGCCATTATCTCATTAAGACCTAAGCCTCCAAAAGAGGGATCTGCCATAGCAAAAGCCTTTCGATATGATCTAACCAATACTATTGATAACCAAAAAATCGTAAATAATCCAAATACTAGTTTTTGCTTGTTATCTAGTCTGTATTTCTTAGCTAAAATTAAAAATATTATTAATGATAATAAAGCTATTAAGCCATAAATAATAGGTTTTAAATTCATAATTATCTCCTTTTTTATTAATTTGTATTCTAGCACTTCGATTAAATCTTGTCAATAAACAAAAGAGCTAACTTTTTGTTAGCTCCTAATCTATATAAACGCAGATACCTACGTACCTACGACAATATATTTTATGATTTATATACCTTTATCGTGTAGGTTTTTTAATTATACACTTCTATTTATGTTAGTTTTAATAATTGGTTTTTTACATCTAACAATATTATACTCATTTAGATATTAGAATATACAGCATTTTAAAATTATTTACTAAATTAACTGCTTCCTCCATATTATCATAATCACCATGGGTGATATGTGTTTATGCATATGAAAATAAAAAACGAATTATTTTTAAATAACTCGTTCTATCTTGATTTAAAAACTATATCACTATCCATTGGAACTTTAGAGATAAAATCAAATAAAGTTTTTGATAATTCATTAATAGATACTTCGATAACTCCAGTAGCACCTACGCTATTTTCATTAACTTTATTAATTCCAGGTAAATCATTAATCATATCAATATTACATAATTTTGGAATAAAATATTCAAGTCTTGCTGTTTGAGCATTTAAAGAAATTTCGAGTGTTAAAGCATGTCCTCTATCCCTAACCATCATTAACAATTTCCTTTCACTAACTGCAACCATATCTGTCCACCCAACATCTAAATCATTGGGAAATGCTGCAAATAATTGCTCAAATATTGGTACTTTATATCCCCTAAATACTATTGGATATTTAAAATCATTAACTTTTTCATCGTTTTTTGGTATTGATTGCAAAATATTATCATTATTTAATATATATGAATGCATAAAATGCAACATTTCATTAATTGTAATTGCTGTTTGGGATGAACTTGTTCCGCCAAAAGTATATCCAACACACTCAGCTTTTACTGAATTAATAAAATCTATTCCCATATTGCTAATAAAGTTTTTATAAAATAATCGCAATTTATCGATATCGTAACAACACGAATAGAAACGATTTTTTATTATCGCTTCCATTGCAATTATTCTACTCATAATATTTGAATCGTTACCGAATATATCAGAGGCAATACATTTTAATTCACTAAAAATATATATTAATGAGTCATTAACATTCTCTACATATTTGCTTATGCTTACCTCGTCAATATATTGTTCATCAGTAGGTGGACTAATATTAAGCATTTCTTTTTTTAGTTTAACATCCACTTCAAAAAAATGTTGCAGTTTAATTAATTTTTCATCCATTATATAATCACATCCTATATTCATTATATCACACTAATTCATGTTTACTGTACATATGTTTCAATTTCTAATTCATTATTTTTAATATTAAATATAATACTTCCTTCTTGATCTGTTCTATAAATTTTACTATTTTTTAATGTATCTAATACTGATTCTTTTGGATGACCATAACGATTATTTTTATCAACACTTATAAGCGAATATTTTGGATTGATACCATTTATAAAATCTTCACTGCTACTTGTATTAGATCCATGATGTCCTACTTTAAGAAAATCTATATTAGTAAGATTATATTTTTCTAATATATCTTTCTCTTTTTCTATAGAAGCATCTCCCATAAAAAGAAATTTATAATTATTATAATCAAGATAAATGACACTACTATTATCATTTTCATTATCATATATTCCTGTATTTAAAAATTGCAGTTTATATATATCGATATTTAATTCTTTAATACATGAATAGTAGTTTATATTTTTCTTTTCTAAGACAGTAATTAGTTCACTCTCTAAACCATTATATTCACCACAATTAAATATTACTTTCTCTACCTTAAAATTATTGACTAAATTAATTGCTTCTCCCATATGATCATAGTCTCCATGTGGTGATTATCGTTTACGCATACGGATTTAGGTAAAGAAAAAAGATGATTTAATCACCTTCATTTATTAAATATTAATTTTTTCTTGAGTCTTTATATAATTATAAAATTCATCACAAGTTATATGATACTTTGGTTGACTATATTTATATATTAAAATTTCATAATTTAAATTTTGATTTATTTCATTTTTTCTACTATCTATAAATTTTATTTTTACATCATTTAGAAGTGTTTCTAAATTATTATATTCATGTATACCTGTCATGCCATACCAAGAATGTTCAAACCAATAATGTTTACCATTAAATTGAAATGTTAAAAAAGTATGTGATGGTAAATTTTCGTTATCATCAATATAAATAAAATATGTATCACAAGTTATATTATTATCATTAAATAATTTTCTTTCAAGTTCAACTTGATCCCAACAAACACCACATTTACTATTTAATAATTCATCCGGACTCAACAGATAGTAAAAATCATAAAAATCATTATCCCATATTTCACTATTAATTAAGTTATTTCCTTCTTTATCTTTAAAACCATATTCTATATTATTTAATATATTCATTATTTCTAACACTTTATTCACATTATCACATCCTATATATTTATTATATCACACTAATTCATATTCTCTTGCAATTATCCTATCATCTGAACAATATTTTATTACATATTTATTCTCTTGTTTACAAATTATAATGCCTATAGTTTTATCTTGATAAATCTTCTTTAAGTTTTCATCTATGTAATTCATATATACTTGTATTTGACCAATATGTTCTTTTTTTAGTTCAGTTACTTTTAATTCAACTACAACATAACAATTATATTCTATGTTGAATAACAATAAATCAATATAGTTAAAATTATTACCTATTCTTATTTTATATTCACTTCCAATAAAACAAAATGAATTTCCTAATTCTTTCATAAAAGATTCTATATCTTCTAAAATTAGTTTTTGTAAAATCTTCTCAGATATAATTTCATAATTATTACTATTTTTAATTATTATTGGATTTTTAACATAGTCAATTACGTTTGAATCTTTTTTATTAATTATTTTACTCTTAGTATCTTCCGGTAATCTTTCATACTCTTTATTTTTAATTCTTTGTCGTAATTGTCTTACTGACAAATTTTCTTCAACACTTATCTTGATATAATATTCTATTTTATTTAAGTCATCAAACCAGAGCAATTCACAATAATGTGTATATGACAATTCGTCCGTCACTGATGGACTTTTTAAACTTACTTCATAAAATCTTCTTATATACTTTAATCTTGTAGGAGAATACCCTTTCCCAAATTCATTTGTCAGTTTTATAGAATGTTCTTTTATAATCGACTCCCCATAATGTTTACCTGCTTCAAATAACAGTTTTCCAACATTATAATAAGTATTTAAATCACTTTTATTTATTGAATAGCTCTTAACTTTTCTATTTA
>CAYWKX010000036.1:0-10555 GCA_964459185.1 uncultured Muribaculaceae bacterium
ATTGCAGAACGGATGACTGTTAAAGCAACTGATGATTATATAAAAAACACTTTTGGAATAAATCCCCCAGAAGCAATACCAGAACAAACAATTAATAATGTCAATCCTGTTAATAACAATAGTAATACGATTAATTTGAATAATTTAGACAATAATTTATTTAATAACTATCAATCTGTTAAAGAAACTCCAGTAATTATGGATCAAAAGGTCAATCCTTTAAACGACATATCAGTACAAAATGACGGAGGAATCAGTGTGAAAACCAGTAGTCAGCCAGGAATGAATAACATAATTAATAATGAACCAAAGAGATTCTTTCCTTCTTTGGAGGATCAAGTTGTTAATATGAATATCGGGCAAAATCCTGAAGCCATTATGAATATAAAGCCAGAACCAATTAATGTTGCACCGATTATGGAGGAAAAACAAATTACTATTCCGCAAACTCCACAAGAAATAAATTTAGTTGAAGAAACAATTGTATTAGATAATGAAGTAAATCCTCCAATGATGAATTTTTCACCACTTGGGCAACCAACAACAACTTTAGGTCAACAACCAGAAGTTCAGCCAATTTTGGAACCAACGGCACAACCAATAATTAAAGCAGAAGTTATTCCAAATCAGGAGTTGGTTTCCCAACCACAAACAGAGCAACCAAGGATAAAGACAGCAATAAGCATGGCAAGAACTATGATTGAGGATATTGAAAGAAGTGGGTTTATTGTCGATACCCAGGAGTTAGATTTAGTAGATGAATATCAAATAATTATAAAAATTGAAAAATAGCGCAATTGCGCTATTTTATTTTACCGAAAAATCAACCAATTGAATTTTCCCATCTACCTTTTCAAAAGTATAACTATATATCTTTAATTTCTCTTCTATAGAGGAGTAATTGTTATCATAAAATTCTTCAACTGTTTTATTAAAATCATCAGAATAATTAATTGTTCCTAAATAGTTTGTATTATTTAAAGCGTCTTCATAACTGCCATAGATTTTATAATTAGTCTCACCTTCTGAAAAATAAGAAAATAAATAATCGTAAGAAATAATATAACGATTATCCTCATTTTTAAATTCAATAGCGTTTGAATATATAATCCCTATGGATCTAGCCCCATGTCCATAGTTTTTTGATTTCTCACTATAAGTATCTGTCTCTTCATTGTATTCATAAATATAGCCAATTCCATCTTCATAAAGGAAGTTCTCATGCTTTAAGCCCAAATATGATAAACAAGTTTTGTTAAAATATGTCTCTAAATCTTTCGGGGTGAACATATTTTGATTATCATCATTTAAATATAATGTTCTAGCAAATAATAATTTTTCTGAATTAGTAATTTCGCTTATATTTTTTTTGTTATTTAATATATATAATTCATTAGCGACAATTGTTTCCAATTCTTCTTTACTTATTTTTTCATAATTGATGGATTTGTTTAGGTTGTTAACTGAATTTTCAACATCACTATCCTTAACAAAAGAGTAATAATAAAAGCAGAAAAACATTAATAAAATGATAACAACTATGAAGGTAAAAACCCTTTTTCTTCTTTTCTTTTCCCTTATCGTCATATTATCACTTCCTTGGAACTATTATACCAAAAAAATAATAAAAAAACTATTAATTAATGTATTTTTTCACTAAAAACGGAATCTAAATCAGGATTAGAAGATGGCTCTGTTCCTTTTATATAATAAAACACCTTTGTTTTTGTATCTGTAGTGGAGGCAAGTTTGCCTGTAAGTGGATTAACGATAACTCCAACAACATTATCCGGAATAGCATACCAAGGGGAATCCTTGTCTTTCAAATAGCCTTCAATCGTATCAACCCAAATGTTTTTGTTATAACCAAAATCATCGGTGGTTAAAGCAATATTGTTATCGTAACCATTCCAAATGCCTAAGACAACATCACTATTATAACCAATAATCCACATGTCTGTATCAGTCGTTCCAGATTTTATAGAATATTTATGAGTCATTCTATTAATAAGACTTATAATTGTGGGATAATTATAATCAATAAAAGCCATATCATATGTATAAGTTAGCATTTCATTTAAAATAAAGGTAATACTAGGGTTTAGGATATTATCTTTTACCTCCTTATATTGATATAAAATATTACCTTTACTATCCTCAATTTTTGTTATAAAATGAGCTTTAACTCTATATCCTAGGTTTGCAAAAGCAGAATAGCCTGTGACCATTTCTATTAAAGTAATCTCTCCAGTTCCCAAAGCTAGTGAGGGAACGGCTTGTAGTTCGCTAGTTATACCTACCCTGTTAGAAATATTTACTAGCATCTCTTCCCCTAAAAAAAGATGAGTTTTTACCGCATATATATTATCTGAATAGGAAATAGCACTCCCCATACAAATTGGGGCATTAGCATAAAGATCATTATAGTTTTTAGGGCTATATGTTTGATCATTTGAAAAATAAAAAGTTGTTTTTTCGCTAGTGAAGGTTGAGGAGGGTGTAAAACCACTCTCTAATGCCGAATAATACAAGAATGGCTTCATGGTTGATCCAACTTGTCTTTTTGAACTAATTGCACGATTAAATTGGCTTTTAGTATAATTTACTCCTCCGATTAAACCTAAGACAGAACCGGTGTTGGGATCCATTAAAATACCGGCTACTTGAAGTTCTGTACCAGTGTTCATATATTTATCTATTGAATCTTCTAAACTTGTTTGGGCAGCTATATCTAAAGTTGTATATATTCGTAGGCCCCCTGTCTCAATCAAAGAATTAGGAATGCTATTAATATCTTCTAACTCTTTAATCACAGCATCCCTAAAATACATTAAAGAACCTAGAATTTCTTTATCTGAGGTAGCAGCGTAAACTAATTTTGTCTCTAATGCTTCGTCCATTTCCTCTTTAGTGATAACACCATTATTAACCATTGAAATTAACATAACCTTTTGTCTTTTTTTAGCCTTTTCCTCATTAACAAAAGGGGAATAATTAGAAGGAGATTGGGGAATGCCAGCTAATATAGTAGCTTCTGCCAATGTTAGATCGCTTGAACTTTTACCAAAATAATACCAAGCAGCATTTTCAATACCAAATACACCACCATAATTAATGGTGTTAAGATATCCTTCTAGAATTTCCTCTTTTGTATAGTGTACTTCCAATTCAAAGGCTAAAATTGCCTCTTCTATTTTTCTCTTCCAGGTCTTTTCAAAACGTAAAAACAAATTTCTAGCATATTGCTGAGTTATTGTGGAAGCACCTGCGCTTTTTGAACCATTTATAATGTTTGTAAACATAACCTTCATAATTCTTAAATAGTCAAAGCCAATGTGCTTATAAAAGTATCTATCCTCAGTATAAATAGTTGCATCAACAACATATTGACTTATTTTATCTAAATCTATCCAGTCTTCATTATCATCAAAGATTAATTTCTCAGTACTATCATATAAATAATAGGATTGAGCTTTATTAATATCTGTCTTGGGAGTAATTAAACAATAAAAATACATGGCAACATTTCCTAAGATAAATAAAAATAATAAGAAAATACTAATTTTTATCATTTTTTTTACTATTTTCCTTCTCTTTTTCATTTTATAAATCACCATTTTTTCCTTATAAAATAAGCATTTGCTTTAATCTATATATATTATTCCTAAAAAAATATAAAATATAAGTGTTAATTTTATTAAAGATATGATATAATTGCAAATGAAATTATTGAACCAAGAAAAAAC
Organism: uncultured Muribaculaceae bacterium; assembly: GCA_964459185.1. Classification (GTDB taxonomy): domain Bacteria; phylum Bacillota_I; class Bacilli_A; order RF39; family UBA660; genus CAYWKX01. The sequence continues at coordinate 3,747 of CAYWKX010000036.1, forward strand.
AAATAAAATTTATAAGAGTTGGTGATAAATTGTGAGTATAAAAACAAAATTGGAGCATATGATAAAGACGATATTAGAGGAATTAAAAATTACTTATAGTGATATAGAAGTAACCGTTCCAAGTGATAAAAAAAATGGGGATTATTCTAGTAACATTGCTTTATTGTTAGCTAAAGAACTTCATCAGAATCCAACCGAGTTGGCAAATTTAATTAAAGAAAAGGTTAATGATAACATAGTAGAAAAAGTAGAAGTTGTTAAACCAGGTTTTATTAATTTTTTTATAAGTAAGGATTATTTGTTTGAAAAATTAAATAATATTATAGAGAAAAAGAGCAATTATGGTAAAACAACTTATGGGAATAAAAAGAAAATAAATATTGAATTTGTAAGTGCTAATCCTACAGGTATATTACATATGGGACATGGACGAGGTGCTACTTATGGAGATAATTTAGCAAGAATATTAAGTTTTATTGGCTATGATGTTACGAAAGAATATTATATTAATGATGCTGGTAATCAAATGACTAATTTAGGTATATCAATAAAAGAGCGATATAAAGAAATTTGTGGGCAACAATTCCAAATACCTAGTGATGGGTATCACGGGAAAGAAATAATTGATATTGCTAATGTTATTTATAATATAAATAAAAATACTAAACTAGATGCTAAAATAGATTTTTTTATCAAAGAAGGAGTAGAAATTTTATTAGAGCAAATAAAAAAAGATTTAGATACTTACCGAGTTAATTTTGATGTTTTCACAAGTGAACAATATCTATATGATATGGGAATAGTTGATGAAACTTTAAATAAATTAAAGAAAAGTGATTGTTGTTATATTGAAGATAATGCTTTATGGTTAAAGACTACATCATATGGTGATGATAAGGATCGTGTTTTAGTTAAAAATGATGGAACATATACTTATTGTCTTCCTGATATTGCCTATCATTTTTATAAATATAGTAGAAAATATGATCAATTAATAACAGTTTTAGGAGCGGATCATCACGGATCATTAGCTAGAGTAAAAGCAGGTCTAAAAATATTAGGACTTGATATTAATAAATTAGATTATAAACTTTTACAAATGGTTCGTTTGATTAAGAATGGTGAGGAATTAAAGTTAAGTAAGAGGACCGGACAAACATTTACCTTAAATGAATTAATTGAAGAAGTTGGGGTTAATGCCGCTAGATATTTCTTCTCATCAAAAAGTTTGGATACACAAATGGATTTTGATATTGATTTAGCTTTAGAACAATCAAACAACAATCCCGTATATTATATAGAATATGCCAATGCTAGAATATGTTCAATTCTAAACAATTATAAGAAGGAAGTGAAAACAAAAGAAAAATATGACACATTAGACAAAGAGAGCACATATATTATTTTGAACAAATTAGCTAACTTTGAAGATATTGTTGTTAGTGCGGGAGAAAAAAAATTACCACATTTAATAGCAAATTATATTTATGAGCTAGCAAGTTTGTTTCATTCGTATTATGCAAGTGAAAGAATAATTACCGAAGATAATAATTATACGGAAGAAAGAATTGCTTTATTACAAGCAATAAAAATAGTTATCAATAATGCTTTAAACTTAATTGGAATTATACCAAGAGAGGAAATGTAGGAGGAAAAAAATGAAATTAAGCAAAATGACTAAAGAAGAGATAGAACAGCTATCCTATACAAAAATAGCTGAATTATATCTTAATGAAAACAAAACAACTATGGCAACAGGAGAATTATTCGATAAAGTATGTGAATTATTAGAATTAAGTAAAAAAGAATATCAGGACAAAATAGCAGATTTCTTTGAATCATTGACTACTTCTAAAACCTTTATTTTATTAAATGATGGAAAATGGGATTTAAGAAGTAATCATACTGTAAAAGTAGAAATAGATAAAATTTATGATGATAAAGATGAAGAAATAGAATCTTTTGAAGAAGGTTTAGATGAATTAGAAGAAGATTATGAGGAAGATTATGATAATGCTCATGAAGAGAATTATGATGAAGAAGACGATGAATTATCAGACCTGACTATTATAGATGAGGACGAACTTGAATAAGGTTCGTTTTTTTCATATATTTATAAAAAAGACATATACTTCTTTGGGAGACACAAATGAAAAAAAAAATAAAGATAGGAATTCCAAGGGCTTTTTTATATTATAGATATTATATTCTGTGGAAGAATTTTTTTGAAAAGATTGATTGTAATATAATTTTAAGCCCAGAAACAAACAAAGAAATAATTGAAAATGGAATTAACAATTCTATAGATGAATCCTGTTTATCCAACAAAATATATATGGGACATGTTGTCTTTTTAATTAATAAATGTGACTATATATTAGTACCTAGGATTGCTAATTATGGTAAAAAAGAAAGAGTTTGTGTTAAATTTAATGGATTATATGATATTATTAAAAATAAATTTCCTAATGTAAATTTATTAAATTATAATATTGAAAGAACAAAGTTTTATTACGAATTTTTTGGGTTTTTAAAACTTGGTCTAAAATTAACCAAGAATATTTTTAAAATAATATATGCTTATTTACTAGCCAAAAAAAGAGAAAAAAAATATAATGAAGAAATAATTAATGGTCAAAATAAAATTTTAAAAAACAATAACATAAAGGTTTTAATTGTGGCCCATCCGTATAATATATATGATAAATATATAGGAGAGCCAATCATTAATTACTTAAAAAGTATGAATGTGGATTTACTATTTGCTGATAAAATGAATAGAAAAACAGCTAGAGAATATTCGTTAGACTATTCCCCTACCCTTTATTGGATATACTCCAAAGAATTAATCGGTGCAATTAAATATTACAAAGAAGCTATCGATGGGATCATTTTCTTATCAACTTTTCCCTGTGGAACAGATTCGTTGGTTAACGAATTAATTATCAGAAAAGAAAAAAAATTACCTATTATTAATTTAATTATAGATGAATCAACAATAATGGTGGGCTTAGAAACAAGATTAGAAAGTTTTGTTGATGTTATTAAAGCAAGGAGAGAAATAGATGATTAAAATTATATCTTTCCCTCATTTAGGAGATTACTATGTACCAATTAAATATTTTATTAAGAAAATAACTAAATGTCATGTCTTAGTACCACCTTTAATTACAAGAAGAACAATTGATTTAGGAAGTAAATATGCCCCAGAATTTATTTGTGTTCCTTTTAAATATAATTTAGGAAATTTTATTGAAGCATTAGAGCAAGGAGCCGATGTTTTATTACAAGCAGGAGGAGGTTGTCGTTATGGTTATTATGCTGAATTACAGGAACAAATATTAAGGGATTTAGATTATAACTTTGAATTTGTTAATTTTATTAAAGATAATCATGTTTCTATTAGGAATATTTATAAGTTTGCAAAGAAAAACAATAAAAGACTAACTATTTTTGGTTATTTTTATTATCTAATAATTACTCTCATAATGATAATAGTGATGGATAAATTAGATTCATATTTTAGAGAGAATGTGGGATTTGAAGTAAAAAAAGATAGTTTTAAGAATCTAAAGAGAGAATTCTTAAATAAATTAAAAGGAAAAATAGGTCTGGTTCGCTTAATTATACTTTATTATAAATATAAAAATAAATATAAAAAAATAGAAAAAGACAAACCAGATAAGTATCTTAAAATCGCTATTCTGGGAGAATTATATTCTATTATGGAGCCTTATGCTAATAATAATTTAGAAATGAAATTAGCTAATAAAAAGGTTTATATAAAAAGATTTACTAATCTTACATATCTTATTTTAACTAAAAAGCTTGTATTAAGAAAATTATTAAGAAAAGGCAGAAAATATCTCAAATATCATCTTGGGGCCGATGCTACAACTAATGTTATTTTAACATATTTATTAGCTAAAGAGGGATATGATGGCATAATTCATATAAAAAGCTTTGGTTGTACTCCAGAAATAAGTGCTATGCCTATCATGGACAAAATAAGTAGCGAATATAATATACCGATTCTCCATCTTAGTTTTGATGCTTCAGATAATGAAACGGGACTTGATACAAGATTAGAGGCTTTTTATGATATGATCGTGGCCAGAAGAGAGAATAAAAATTAAAAGAAAAAAATATTTAACTAGTCAACAAAAGGTAGACAATTAAAAAAAAAGAATTAAAGCCCTGATTCAATGAATAACAAGGTCTTTCATTATTATAATAATTAATATATAATTTAATTAGATTTGAAAAGTCTTTAGAGTGTTTTAAATCAAAATCTAAAACAATTCTTCTTTAATCCAACCATTTAAAGACTCATTAACAGGATTATCTGGTGGTGTCCAGCTCGACTCATTGAGCGTTAAATGTTAAAGCCATTAAGAAGATTGTTATAGCGTTTAGAAGAATAAATAGCGCCTTGATTTGTTTGTAATATTGCAAGGTTGTGATGTTGTGAACTGATATAATACTTTCTCTTTTTAATAAAAAAATCTTTTGTATCTTAAAAATTTATGTTATAATTAATAAAAGGAATAAGAGGAAGAAATATGGATTTAATAATGTTTGTGATTTTATTATTATTTAGCATGATTACTTTACTTTTAGCATACAAAATATTTAATAAAGAAGGCCTATATTATTTGTTAATTATTATGATAATTATATCGTTCTTTTTGTCTTTTAAAATAGTAAGCATTTGGGGGTTTGATTTTAATGCTAATGTTTTAACTAATACATTAATATTCTCTATTATATATCTATTAATGGAAAAGAATAAGAAAAAGGAAAACAAAAAAATCCTACAATTATCTATTCTAACAATTGGATTAACCATATTTAGTGTAATCATTATGAATTTTTACATACCTTCAGTTAATGATACCTTAGCTATTAATATGAGAGATATGATTTTTAACAATTATAAAATTATGATTGTTTATCCAGTTGTCTTAATTGGAAGTGAAATCACAATAATGCAAATGTATAATAATTTAAAAAGAGAGACATACGAAAGTATTTTTATTATTAGTTCCATCTTTTGCTTAAGTTTAGGATTAATTTTAAATATTTTATTTAATGTTATTGGATATTTGTTTATCCTAGATACCGGGCAAATAATTAGATTAATATTAATGAATTATTTAGTTGCTATCTTCATTACTGTTATTCATTCTTTATTGCTAAAATATATTTTTGGTTTAAAGAAGGTGAATTATGAATAATGTTTTATTTATTATTAAAATAATTATTTTATATCTGTCTTTATTACTTATTTATAAGAAATATAAGAAAGAAGGCTTATCATATTTTATATTTATTTTAGCAATACTAAGCAGTATAATTCTATTAAAGACTGTCGACATAATTACCTTCGAAGTTAATTTAGGGCTAGTTTTTAATATTTTGATATTTATTGGATTTAATATAATTGTTCAAAAACACGGGCCTAGGGAAACAAATAAATTAATGATGATGATTTTTTTAGGTCTTATAATTGGAGTAATATTTTTAATTATATTTAGCAATCTAGAAGGAAGCAATTTCAATCTTTTAACTAACAAATCATATGATTATGTATTTGGTAATGCATTAAGAATAGTGATCGCTGGGACATTGTCTTTAATGGGAGCGTTATCATTTAATAGTATTTTGTATTACGAGTTAAGAAAAATAAAAAATAAAATATATATTAGTAATATTTTATCGACTATTATTTCACAATTTATTGAGTGTACATTATTTATAACAATAGCTTATCTCTTCAAAGTGAATTTGAGTTATATGTTAAAGTTAATCGTTGGAAGATATATCTTAAAAGCAGTGATTGGATTAATAGGAACATCGGTAATTTATATAGCATATCGGGTAAAGGAGGATTAAAAAATGAGAACGAGAAAACAGGAATTAGTTAGTGATGAATTAAAACCTTTTGTTTGTACAACAATTAGAGAGGCTAGATTTAAATACAACTATTCTTTAGAAGATTTAGCTAGAGCTTTAAACTATGAAAAAAACAGACAAACACTACATAAATATGAAACTGGGGCTTTGAACATCCCTTATAGTATATTTTTTGAAATATGTCGAATATTTAATATAGATGATTCCAAGTTAAACGAAATACCAATGAGTATTAAAGAAAAAGAAATACTAGATAAGAAAATGATTAAAGAATATGTAAGAAACATGCGTAGCGATAAAAATTTAACACCAAGGATAGAAAAAATAATTGGGACATATAAAAATGCTTCTTTTGAGCCAAAAGTAAATGTTAGTGAATTATCAATAAAATTATTGGACGATTCGATGAATCCATACTATTTAAAGGGGGATCGTATTTACTTTTTTGAACAGGAGGAATATAATAATGGGGACGATATTGTAATTGCAATAAAAAACAACATCCTATCCGTAAGAAGATTATATAAATATCCAAAAGGCATTATTTTACAAGCAATGAATCCTAAATATCCTAGCATTAATGTTAATGTTGTTTCTACTAATATGATTCTAGGTAAAGTAAAAACAGTTTTAAGGGAAATTAAAAAATAACCAAATTGGTTATTTTTTTATATAAAGACTAATTTAAAGCTTCTTTTAATTTGCTTCCAGCTTTAAATCCTGGAACAACACGTGCAGCAATTTTAACAGTAGCTCCTGTTTGAGGATTACGTCCTTCACGAGCTGCTCTTTTTTTAGCAGTGAAAGTACCAAATCCAACTAGGGTAACCTTTCCACTTTTCTTTAATCCTTTAGAGACACCTTCCATCATAGCTTCTAAAGCACGAGAAGCA
>CAYWKX010000037.1:0-10371 GCA_964459185.1 uncultured Muribaculaceae bacterium
GCTTTTTTAGGAATGCGCTCATGTCTGCAATCCGCTTTTTGAGTTCATCACGGTTGCTTTTTAATGGAATAATTCAGGGAATCTAATGAGGAGGAATAATGCTTAAAAGAATAATTTTTGATATTGATGGGACGCTTATTAAAAATACTAATTTTTATAATGAAATTGAGAAAGTTTTATATAAATATGGATTATATTCTAAAGAAAATGCTACATTATTAGATATGGCCCTTGGGACTTATGAACAACACTATAATAATTATAATGAGGAGGATTATTTAAAATATATAAATTCAGTATTAAATATTAAATTAGATAAATCTTTTCTCGAAGATTTACTTAATGGGTTTGTAAATGTTTTAGATGAAGATAACCTGACTGAGGTATTGAAATATTTGAGTAAGAAATATGAATTAGTTGTTCTATCTAATTATTTTAAAAAATCACAATTAGAAAGACTTAAGAAAATGAAAATGGATAAATATTTTCTTGATTTTTATGGAGAAAAAATGATTAAACCTAACAAGGAGGCTTATATTATGGCTTGTGGAAATAAAAAGCCTGATGAATGCTTAATGATTGGAGATAATCTAGAATTAGATGTTAAAATTCCTATTAGTTTAGGATTAGAAGCTATTTGGTTTTCTCCTAATGATAATATTGAAGAGCTAGGAATAAAAAAGATAAATGATTTAAGACAGCTAAAAGAACTACTTTAATAAAAAAATGGTTCTTTTTCTTGAATTGATTGCCATAATTTCTAAATTATGATATCATATTATTAGTATAGTAGTTAAGAGGTGAGAGCATGACTTTTAGAAGACTTATTTTAGTTATGGGCTTGGCAATGATAATATTAGTTATGGGGCTTCTTGGTTTTAGTTATGCTTGGTATGGTTTTAACCATATTAATACCGCCTTTAATGTTAATACTAGTCAAGAAAATCCTACTGTTAATGTTATTTTTGCTCAAACCTCTCAAGTTAATATTACGGTAGGAGTTCCTATCTCATCTTCTGATGTTGCTACTAAAGCAGGAAAATCTAATTTTACTGTTTATGCAGATCCGACTGAATTATCCGGATATTCTGTATCACTTCAAATATCCTTAATTGATATTGTTATTGATGATGTTTTGAAGGTTAGTGATTTTAAATATCAATTGTTAGAGGATAGTAGTGTCATTGCTAGTGGAACAGGGGCAACAATTGGAAGTAATACAGAGGTTACATTAAAAAGTGCTGCCACGATTAGTTTAGGGACTACTTATAGTTATGAGCTTCGTATTTGGCTAGAGGATAGTGGGGTATCACAAAACACTTTAATGGGAAAAACATTTAGTGCCGAAGTATTGGTAACTAGTGGGGTAAAGAAATAGGTGAAATATTATGGTTCAAAGAAAGATTTTTATAATTTTTATAATTTTTATTCTATTGGGTTTTGCCTTAGGAATAACCTATTCTTTTATTATAGGGTTTGTTAAAACTAATGATATTGATCTGTCTAAAACTGGTAAACTAGAGGTAATCTATATTAATGAAGAGGATATTGATGGATCTTTACAACCTACTAATAGTAAAGAAAGTGGTTTGTCTACCATTGCTAAAATAAAAATAGCGGAAGGTAGTGTGGCTGCACTCGCCACAATAAGTCTAGAAATAGAATCTTTACCGGTAGAATTAGCAGTATCCGGTTTAAAATGGGAAGTATATAAAAATTCTGATATATCTACTTATAATCAAGGAACCTTCGAAGGGGTCTCTGAAGGCGAATTTGTTGATATTGTATCTGATTATTTGTTATCAACTGACGAAACAACCTTTACCATTTATATTTGGCTAAATGGTAATGAAGTAGGAAATGAAGTAGAGAATAAAACATTTACTGCCTATCTATCCGCAAGAGCAACAACTGCTAGTTAGAGTAATTTATTATAATAAATTATTGATATATCTAACATTGGGGTTAATACCAATGGATTTAAATGATCATAATGTCATTAAAGAAAGTAAACAACTGGTTATATTACTTTCTTTTTTTGGGCTTTTATAATATAATTATGATATGGTGATACTATGAAAGATAAGAGTAAACTGGTTCTTAGTATAAATAAAAAAAGTGATATTGATTTTATTGATGAATCAGTTAAATATATTAATTTAGATATCATGAATCCTAATATGGATATTATTGAATACTTTACTCTGAATGGTTACAAATATTCTTATTCTGACTTTATTGATAATCATCATGGTTACATTTATGTTGATTATGATACTTTTATCAAAGGACAAAAAATTATCATAAATATTATTAACAATTTAAAAGAGGGTTTTAATGAATTAGAAAAGGCAAAATATTTATATATAGTGTTGGGGAAGATGATTGGATATGATATTAATATCTTGCCAGAGAAAAACGAAACATTTAATTTAGGTAGGTTAAACACAATTAATAGTTTGTGGGGTTCCATATTAAACGGACAAGGAACAAATAGTTCTTTTTGTAAATTATATTTATATCTATGTCGATTAGTTAATCTTGATTGTGAAATTGTTATGGTTAATGACCATGGATATTTATGTAATAAGTTAGTCATAGGTAATCAAACCATAATCGTGGACTTAACTAAAGATATACCTTTTGTTCAAAGTGGTTTTAGGACTAGATATTTTGGTGTTTATAACGATGATATAGAATTAGATAAAAAAATTGGATATATTACAAATAATTATAAGGAAGTAGACATAGATAAGAATTTAAAAAATATTGATTATAGTAAGGAAGATTTTTTAATTGAATTGTTACAAAAAACAGAGAATATCTTAAATATTGCTAAGATTAGACCTATTGAATTAGGGATTATATATGATTATATTTTTCACAAATATTGTCCTAATTATTTAATTAATATAAATAATTTATATATAAATGATATATATAAGATGAAAGAGCATTTTATTTTGATTAGTTATGGCGATAAACATTATAGTTATAATTATAATATGAATATGTTTATGGAAGTAAACAGTAATGATATTTTAAAAAACATTGAAGAAGGAAAAGTTGGTTTGTATCGAAATGAGGAAATAACCAATTTAGAAACAAGAGGAAAAAGGGCTTTTAATTAACAAGGAAACTTGTTTTTTTAAATAAATACATATATAATATTTTTAGGGTGTGGTTGTATGGATAAAATTATTGATATTAAGAATCTTAATTTTGCTTATAAAAATAAAACAATTTTTTCTAATTTTGATTTATCTATAGAAAAAGGTAATTTTGTTAGTATAATTGGACCAAATGGATCAGGTAAGACAACTTTAATCAAAATATTATTAGGATTAGTTAACTATCAAGGATATGTTAATATTGATGGATATGTGGTTAATAACTTTTTTTTAAAAGAAGTGAGAAGAAAAATTGGTTTGGTTTGGACTAATAGTGCTTTTATTTCAGAAACAGTTATGGATGATTTAGTTTTTTCTTTAGAAAATTTACAATATAATAAAGATGAAATAAAAAGTATGGTTAATAATATCTCTAAGCTATTTAAAATAGATAGTCTATTGGAAAAGGATCCTAATACCTTAAATAATTCGGATAAACAAAAAGTTTTAATCGCTGGGGCAATGATTTTTAATCCTAAAATAATTATCCTGGATAATGCTTTACATCAATTGACACCACGTGATAAAAAAGATGTCATTAAAATCTTAAAGAAATATCAACAGGATTATAAAACTACGATAATTATGATTGCTAATGATATTGAGGATAGTCTTTATAGTGATAGAATTATTGTTTTAAATAATGGTTCCATATATTTACAAGGATCTGTTAATGATGTTTTTAAAGAAGAAAAAAAGCTAGCTAAATTAAAAATTAAAAGACCCTTCATAATAGAATTATCTACTAATTTAATTTTATATGATTTAATTCAAGATATTTACTTAGATATGAAAGAATTGGTTGATGAATTATGGAAGTAAAGAAAGTAAGTTATAAAAATATTTTTAAAAATGTTAATTATTCCTTTCATGATGAGAAGATCACTTCGATAATTGGACCTTCTGGATGTGGCAAAACTTTATTTACTTATCTTCTTTCGGGTATTATAAAACCAGATGAAGGGGAAATTGTAAATAATAAGAAAGTGGGTTATCTATTCCAAGAACCATTTAGACAATTTCTATATGATACGGTTTATGAAGATATGAGTTTCACTTTAAAACAAAATAATTATAAAACCCATATGTTAGACAAACAGATTAGGGATTCACTGAAATTGGTGGAATTAGATGATAGTTATTTAACTAAGAAGATTGCTGAATTAAGTGAAGGGGAAAAAACAAAAGTAGCCCTTTCGTTGGTGTTATCACTAAATCCTAAAGTAATTATTTTGGATGAACCAACGATATACTTAGATAGTAAATCGGTTAGCCAACTAGAAAGATTATTAATTAAACTAAAAAAGGATTATCATAAAACAATTATTATTGCTTCAAATAACATTGACTTTGTTTATAAGGTTACTGATAATGTGTTATTATTAAATAAAGGAAAAATTATTCTTCAAGAGTCAAAGGATAAGATATTAGATAATATGTTAAAGATTAAAAAAGGTGGCATGGAGATTCCCAAGATATTAGAATTTATTGCTTTAGTGGAAAAAACAAAAGGAATTAAATTAGAGCCAACCAATGATATTCAAGAATTAATGAAGGATATATATCGTCATGGAAAATAGTTATCAAATAGGGAAATATTATTTAACTAATTCTTTGGTTCATCGATTAAATCCTTTTGCCAAGATATTATCTTTAATTTTAATGATTATAATGCTTATTAGTAGTGACTATTTTATTAGTTTGATAGTATTAGGACTATATATATTTGTAACTATAATTTGGACTGATATAGAATTAAAAATATATTTAAAGAACATTTATAATTTATTATGGATACTTATGATACTAGGGATATTATTATTAATAATGCAAGTGAATATTATGGCAGTTATTTATCTAATAATAAAAATAATATATTTAATTTTATATTTAACGATTATTACCTTTACAACTCCACCAACGGAAATAATATATGGTATTGAAAAGATATTGAAAATTTTCAGAAAGTTTCCTGCGACTAAAATAGCCTTAATGATAACAATAGGATTAAGATTTATTCCAGTATATACTAGTAGTAAGCAAGAAATAATGGAATTACTAAAAATAAAAAAAATTAACAAAATAAGAAAAGTAATTATGTTAGGACCAATCTGGAGATTATCAATTAATAAGACTAATAATATGATTACTAATATGTATTTAAGGTTATATGGATATAATTTCAGTAGGGTTAATTATCGTTTAAATAAATGGAAGATATTTGATACAATGCTATTAATATTAAATTTATTGATATTAATATTAGCTATATTTTATTAGAAAGAAGGTAGTATATGAGGTATTTGATGACTTTTTCTTATGACGGAAGTAATTTTTGTGGCTATCAAAAACAACCAAGGGCTAGAACTATTCAAAGTGAGATAGAGAAGGTCTTAAAAGAATTAAATGGGGGTAAAAAGGTAGATATACATGCTTCTGGAAGGACCGATGCGAAAGTACATGCTTATAATCAGAGAGCCCATTTTGATTTAAAACAGGAGTTTGATAATAATAAATTAAAGAAAGCTATTAACTCCTTATTGCCAGAAGATATTTATATTAAAAAAATAGATAAAGTAAGTGATACTTTTCATGCCCGTTTCAATACGATTGGAAAAGAATATATTTATATAATTAATATGGGAGAATATAATCCTTTAGAAAGGAATTATGTTTATCAATATAATAAGAGACTAGATTTAAGTGAAATGGAAAGGGCTATGAAATATTTAGAGGGAACTCATAGTTTTAAATCATTTACGAAGACTGATGAGGAAAAAGATGATTATATTAGGACTTTATCACAAACTAATTTAATTAGAGATACTAAAGATTTAGACAAACTAATTTTAGTTTTTGTAGGTACTGGATTTTTAAGATATATGGTTAGAAATATTGTTGGTACTTTAATTGAAATAGGAGAAGGTAAGAGAAAGAGTGAAGAAATAATTCAGATTTTAAGGGGAAAGGATCGTAAAAAGGCGGGTAAGACTGCTAATCCAGAAGGTTTGTACCTAAAAAATGTCTTTTATTGACATTTTTTATGGATGAATATATTGATTTTGTTAGTAGATTGTGCTATCATTATTTTATAAAATATGGATGCTATCAAGGAGGGACGGAGAAATGAAAAAAAGGATTATCTCATTAATGGGATTTTTACTTGTTGTTATAAGTATAGTATTACTAGGTAGTTTTACTAATGTAAAGGCCGAGGGAACAAGATGTATAACATATACGAATTATTATTTCTTTGTAGTAATTAATAATCGAAGTGTTTATGCTGAAGCGGTGGGACTAGATACTAGCACAGAAGACTATTTAACACAGCAGGCCGATGAAGGTGCTGTTTCTGCTGATGAGTTTAATCAACAAACATCTTTTGTTAATTTAGTACCTGTTGGGGCACAGAATTTGACCCAAGCTAATATACCTTTAAATAGGGATACTGGGGTTGATACTTGTAATACATCGAGTTGTAAGTTATTTAGTTTCTATAACTATTATAAGATTGCGGCAAACTATCTAAATTCCTGTCAAAATTTCTTTGGGACTTATGTACCTTCCACAATCGGTGGTTATTGTGAAATAACACAACCATCACATGTAATAAGATATATTGCCCATGATGACTGGTCAAATGTTGGGGAAGCTCCTAGTACTGATGTTGTAAACTTCTATGTATCTGCTTCTGAAACTACCAATAGTCCAGAGGTCTTAGCTAATGGATCAATTTTAGCAACAATAAATAATATAACTATTCCTGATTATGAAAATGCTACTGTTTTAAGAACAATAACAGGTGCCCAATATAATGGTATAGTTGCGGATTTTACGACAGTATTAAATAATGGTAATGATGAAAACCGTGCTGTATTGCTCCCAACTTTATATTATATACAATATGATTTATGCGAAACTGTATATGATCTAGTAGTTAAATATCAGGATGAAGAAGGGAATGAATTATCTACTCAAGTTGGACCAACAGAATATTCAATCGGTGCTAGTTATACTACTGAAACTAAAGACATAAATGATTATATCTATTTAAGGACAATTGATAATATATCAACAGATGGAAACGAATCAACAACCCAAGACATGTCAGGCAATATGCCTAGTCATGATGTAGAAATAATTTATGTTTATGAACCTACAAATCCTCAGACAGGTGATTATTTAATATATATTGCTTGGGCAATTGGAGTCCTTTCCTTAGGATATGCAATATACTATTATGTATCACATTATAAAAAATCAGAGATATAATTGATATTAGGAAGCCAAAAGGCTTCTTTTTTCTTGTCTAAGGGCTTATTTTATGATACAATTATTGTGATAGTGGAGGAAGACATGAAAGATATAATTCAAAAAATATATGATTATTCCTTAGAAGAAATCATGGGGGAAAGATTTGGAAGATATTCAAAGTTTATTATTCAGGATAGAGCTATCCCTGATGTTCGGGATGGTTTAAAACCTGTTCAAAGAAGAATATTATACTCAATGTATAAAGAAAAAAATACCTATGATAAACCGTATCGTAAAAGTGCAAAAACAGTCGGAGATGTTATAGGTAATTATCATCCTCATGGTGATACATCAATTTATGATGCCATGGTCAGGATGAGTCAGGGATGGAAATTGCGAAGTCCTTATATTGATATGCATGGTAATAATGGTTCAATTGATGGGTCCGGCAGCTTATCGTTATACGGAAGCTAGACTTTCTAAAATAAGTAATGAGATATTAAGGGATATTGATAAAAATACTGTTATTATGGCCCCAAATTTTGATGATAGTAGATTGGAACCGACTGTTTTACCTTGTAAATATCCTAATTTATTAGTTAATGGAGCAACAGGCATTTCAGCGGGTTATGCAACTAATATACCAACTCATAACTTAGCTGAAGTAATTGAAGCTACTATTTATCGTATTGATAACCCTAACTGTCGATTAGAAACAATTATGAACTTTATTAAAGGTCCAGATTTTCCAACCGGTGGTATCATCGAAGGTCTTGAAGGTATTAAGAGTGCTTATGAAACAGGAAGAGGGAAGATAATAGTTAAATCTAAAGTAACTATTGCAAAAGATAAAATAATTATTAATGAAATACCATATGATGTAAATAAAGCTAATTTAGTTAGAAAAATGGACGAAATTAGAATTGATAAGAAACTTGAAGGTATCCTAGGGGTGAGGGACGAATCAGATAAAGATGGTTTACAAATTGCTATTGATTTAAAAAAAGACGCAAGTACTGAAAGTACTTTAAATTATTTATATAAGAATACAGAATTACAAATATCATATAATTTTAATATGATTGCTATTGTTAATCGTCGCCCAAAACAACTTAGTATTATAAACATTTTAGATGCTTATATAGAACATCAAAAAGAAATAATATATAAAAGGAGTGAGTTTGATTTAGCCCACGCTAAAAAGAGATATCATATCGTTGAAGGTCTAATGAAAGCTTTGTCTATTTTAGATGAAGTTATAAAAACAATCAGGGCTAGTAAAAACAAACAAGATGCTATTAATAATTTGATTGTGAAATATGAGTTTACAGAAGAACAAGCTACAGCCATTGTAGAATTGCAATTATATCGTTTAACTAATACTGATGTTGTTGTTTTAAAAGAAGAACAAGCTAATCTAATCAAAATAATTGCTTTATTGGAGAGTATTCTAGCGGATCAAGATAAATTAAAATCTGTTATAAAAGATGAATTGAGAAAAATAAAAACAGAATATGGGAAACCTAGATTAACTGAAATAAGAGAGGAAATAACAGAATTAATAATAGACAATACTGTTATGTTACCAAAAGAAGATGTCGTGGTAGTAATTACAAAAGAGGGATATATAAAGAGAGTATCGATTCGTAGTTTTAATGCCAACGAAGAGGAAACATTGTTAAAAGAAAATGACTATGTTCTTGGGTTATTTGAAATGAATACTCTAGATACTGTTTTATTGTTTACTAATAAAGGTAATTATCTTTATTTACCAGTTCATGAAATACCAGAATTAAAATGGAGGGAATTAGGTAAACATATTAGTAATATCATTAGTATTGATTCAGAAGAAATATTAATCGGGGCTATGCCAGTTTATGATTTTGAAGCTGATATTAATATTATTAGTTTTAGTAAATTAGGCATGGTAAAGAGGACTAAATTAAGTGATTTCCAAGTTCAAAGATATTCAAAAGCTATCAATATGATGAAATTAAAAGATAATGATGAAATGATAGATATTAATTATAGCTCTAATAATAATGTTTTAGTAGTTACTAAAAATGGCTATGGATTATGGTATTTAGTTGATGAAATTGGGGTAGTAGGTCTTAAGGCTTCTGGAGTAAAAGCAATTAATTTAAAAAGTGATGAAGTAGTTTCAGGTATATTATTTAATGATAATGAAGAATATATTACTATTATTACCGATAGAGGAACCTCAAAAAGACTTAAACTATCAGAAATAAATAAAGGTAGTAGGGCTAACCGAGGCTTATTATTAATGAAAGAAATAAAGAGTAATCCAAGCAAAATAATTAAAGCTTATGTTACTAACTCTAAGAACAATGTAGGGATAACTACAGAAAAAGAAACAAAAATAGTTAAACTAACAGAGATACCTATTTTTGATAGATATTCTAATGGAAGTTATGTAGTAAAAGATCGAGTAACTAATGTTTATTTAGAATCTAAATTAATCTCAAAAGAAGAAAAGAACATACATATCAATATAGAACAAGTTGAAAAATCTATTAAAGAAAAGAAACTAACAGAAATAGACAATAAAATTATGACTATTGATGATTTGCTAAAAGATATTGAACAAGAGAGATAAAAAAATAATGCTTGCAAAAATTAAATAATTGTGATAATATTACTGTGGATTGAAATTATTTGTTACTTTACTTTTTAAGTCTCTAATAAAAATAAATCTAATAATTTAATGAAGGAGGCTTAAAAAAATGGAAGAATTAAAAGACAAGACTATCGTATGTAAAGATTGTGGTAAAGAATTTACTTTTAGTGTAAAAGATCAAGAGTTTTATAAACAAATGGGATTTGCTAACGAACCACAAAGATGCAGAGATTGCAGAAATAGAAAGAAAAACGAAAAAAGAAATAGAAATTAATTATTTCTATTTTCTGTCTTCTTAGCTCAGTTGGT
>CAYWKX010000038.1:0-10368 GCA_964459185.1 uncultured Muribaculaceae bacterium
ATCACCAATTCAAATTTTTAGGCGAATTGGTGCTAGTATCACACTAGCCAACCCCTTTTTATTCTTTTTGGGAGACTGTTCCTCAGGGGGCCAGTCTCTTTTGTTCGTTATAAAAAGAACAAATATATTTGTTCTTTTTATATAGTTATTTACTTTGTGAATTATTATAACTTGAACCACTTAATTGATTTTGTCCCATTTGAACTAATCTCTTAGTAATCTCTCCACCAACTGATCCATTAGCTCTTGAAGCTGTATCTGGCCCTAAATTAACACCAAATTCACTAGCAATTTCATATTTCATTCTATCGATAGCTTGTTTTGCTCCAGGTACTACTGTTTTCTTGTTAGAACTATTATTCATTATTTTCACCTCCTACATTTATAGGGTGTGAAAAATTGTCAAATTAATACCTTTTGATAACTATATTTTAGTGGTAATTTTTTCTAAAAGTCATATTTTTTTTCATTCGTTGATATCTTAACTGTTTCAACATTATTTAGACATTTTAAAATTAATTGCCCATAATTAATCTTACTCTCAAAAGCTAAAGCATAATCAATCTTAGGATTAATAACAGGATGTTTTGGTACAAAAATAGTACAACAATCTTCATATGGTAAAACAGATATTTCATAGGTATCTATTTTTTTTGCTAGTTCAATAATTTCTAATTTATCGAAACACGCTAAAGGTCTAATAATTGGTATATTGGTTACCTCATTTATGACCTTCATACTATTTAAAGTTTGAGATGCTACTTGGGAAATATTTTCACCATTAATTAATGCCAATAAACTTTTTTTAGCCATAATTTTATCACTTATTCGATACATCATTCTTCTCATTATGGTTATCATATAAGTAGAGGGAATATTCTTATATATTGCCTCCTGAATTTCAGTAAAATTAACAATATGCAAAGTAATATTACTCTGGTATTTATTTAATTTATTAATTAATTTTTTTACTTTATTTTTTGCTTGTTCACTAGTATGAGGTGGAGATTCAAAATAAACACATTCTATTTCAATACCTCTTTTAATAGCTAAATATCCCGCTACTGGAGAATCAATTCCCCCACTTATCATTAATAAGCCTTTCCCAGCACTTCCTACTGGATAACCTCCTAAACCTTTATATTCTTTTCTATAAATATAAGTATAATTATTTCTTATCTCTATTTTTAAAAGATATTCTGGTTTACGAACATCAACTTTAACATCTTTATTTTCTAGTATTAAGCCACCAATTAAATTATTAAATTCCATGCTAGGAATAGGAAAACTTTTATCACTTCTTTTTGTTTCAACTTTAAAAGTTTTAAAATCAATTTCTTTTATAATATTTAAAACATTATTTTTAATATCTTCAATATTAGTATTAACCTTATCACAAACTACTATACTATGTATACCAAAAATATTTTTTAAAATATTGACAATTTCTTCAATCTCATCTTCTGTCTCAATAAACATTCTTACCCTATCTTTTATAATCTTAATATTATAATTAACCAAATGCTCTTTAATATTTTTTTCTAATTTGTTAATAAAAAAATTGCGATTATCCCCTTTAGTCGTAAGTTCTCCATATTTTATTAAAATAACTTTTTTCATAATCTCACCAATTCACCATTATAAAGAAAAAAAACTGGTCTGTCAACCAGTACATATAGAGCATTCGGAAGGATAACCAGATCCTTGTCTATAAAAAGTATATACATTTGGTGAAGCAGTTAAATCAAATAGTACACATCCATCAATAACATCATCATTAGAATCTTTTAGTTCTGCTGCGATTAATAAACCATCATTTTTTAAATCACTTAAACAAACATGTCCAGTATCACCAAGTGTGTTTTTATGATCACTAATATATATCTCACTAGCTGATTCAATTAAACGATATTTAGCTTGATTCTGTTTTTCCTTACTTCTTTCTAAGGATGAAGTAATACTAGGAATAGCAATTAATAATATTGTAATTAATATTACAATGACCGCTAATAACTCTACTAAAGTAAATCCTTTATTATTTATTTTCATATAACACCTCTTATTCTAATCTTATTATAACCTTTTTTTAACAAAAATTCAAGCATTTTTATATATTAATAAACTCATCTAATTATCTCCTTTTATAAAATACAATAATATTTCATTTTCTAAATAAAAAAAATCTTTATTTATTTTTAAAAAGTTATTATCAATAATAATTTTTTTATCTTCCAATAACCACCTAATATCAAACAATTCTTCAACTCTCTTATTATATTTATCATAAAAATCATTAAGATTAATTCCTTCTAATTTTCTCAATCCCAAAATAATATCTGTTTCCTGCCTTAAATTTATATCCTCAAACTCCTCATTACTTAGGTAATTACCTTCAATATATTTAGTAATATTTTTAGTATTAGTCATTCTCTTATAATTAATATAACTTACCGCTCCTAACCCAAATCCATAATATTCTCCATTATTCCAATAATTCAAATTATGTATTGATTCATAATTCCTTTTTGCGTAATTACTTACCTCGTAATGAATATAATTATTACTCTCTAATGTTTTTTCAATATACTGATACATTTCATAATCTTTATCAGTATCAATATAATGATACTGACTATTATATAGAATCGTATGATTTTCTAATATCAAACTATAATAAGATATATGAGGAATATCTAAATCTAAAAAATATTTCAAATCATTTTTTATTATATCTATATCATCATTAACCGCGTACATTAAATCAATACTTATATTATTAATATTCTCCTCTTTTAATAATTCTATGATCCCTTTAACATCTTCTTTAGTATGTTTCCTTCCTAAAATATTTAAAATATTTTTATCAAAAGATTGAACCCCCAAACTAACCCTGTTAATTCCATACTTTTTCATTAAACTTATCTTTTCTTTTGTTAAAGATTCAACATTACATTCCATGGTGTATTCAATTCGTTTCTTTTTATTAAAAATATTTATAATACTAAATAATTTTTCTAATTCATCACAATCTAAACTACTTGGAGTCCCTCCTCCAAGATAAATTGTATCAATTAACTCATTTTTATACCTTAATTTAATTTCTTTTTCCAAATTAGTTAGATATTTAATAACAAGTTCTTTATTATAATGAATCTTTATAAAGTCACAATAACTACAAATCCTATCACAAAAAGGAATATGAATATATATACATTTCATCTCAATCACTCTTCAATTATAACTTATTTAGAGTATAATTTCAATTATTTTCCATAATATATAAATGGTGACAAAATGGATATTAATGTAAGAAAATATATTAAAAATAATTTTAGAAATGACAGTTTAAAGGATATAAAAGAGTCGATAGATAGTTCTATTTCCTCAGAAGAAGATGATCCCTTAATAGGACTAGGAGTCTTATTTGAACTAGCTTGGAATAATAGTGATGAATCTTTTAAAAATAAAATATTAGAAAATATAAAAAAAGGTATGTAACTACATATCTTTATTTATTAAAAATAATTCAAATAAATTCTTATCAATTTTACCTAATTTAATATCCCTATCATAATCCGCTAAAACCTTTAGATATTTTAAATAATCTTTTTCTTGATAATAATAATTCTTCTCAATAGCTAACTTTACTCGATAAGGATGTGCCTCTAAAAGATTAGCAATCTCTATCGAAGATTTATCTTGATTAGATAATCTTTTTACCTGAAATAAAAATCTAAATTGACTAGCTAATAAAGCAATTATAGCGAGTTCATCATAATTTTTATTTAAAAAATCATTATATAATTCCAAAGATTTATCTACATTATTATTAATAACAGCATCAGTTAAAGCAAATATTCCTTCTTCTAAATTAACTTCCACTAAAGATTTAATATCTTCTTTAGTTATTTTTTTATCATTAATTCTATAACTCATTAATTTATCTAACTCATTAGTTATATTATTAATATTAGATCCCACTAGAGAAAGAAAATAATCAATATCTAATTTAGACATAGCAAAGTTATTATCTTTCAAATAATTACTAATATAATTAATTAAATAAGAATAATCTTTTTTTAATTCTAAGATTTTACCTTTCTCATTTATAATTTTAATTATTTTTCTTCTAGAATCAATTTTTTCTTGATTATAAACAAATATTATAATATTATCATCTTGCTTATTAAGAAGATAATTTTCTAACAAAGTTAAATTATCTTTAAAATCTATGGAATTATCCATTTCAATTATTAATAACTTCTTATCACTAAATAAACTAATAGTTGATACTTCCTCTAAAATATTATCTATTTCTTCAAGCGAATATTTAATAATATTATTTTCATTTATTTGATTACTAGTTATTAAATGTTTTAACTGAATATTTATTAAACTATTATCAATACCATATATTAAATATATATTAGTCATATGTATCTTCACTACAGCTATAATTAATATTATTATAATACTCTAAAACATCATTGTAAGTGTCAGGATATTTATCTAAATTTTTCTCTTTAATAAACTGTTGGAGAGTTATATCCGTATCCAATAATTTATAAGTACTACCCTCTTCAATATATTCATAATAATCATTATTATCTCTAAAATCATTATATTCATGTTCATCTATAAAAACATAAGCAATATTTTTATCTATAGATAAAACATTATCTTCTCCATCAAAAACAATAATATATTCCTCTTCAACATTAGCATTTAATGATTCGTGAGTATATTCTTTAAAACATACTAATCTTTTTTGCTCCTTTAAGAAATCATCTTTAAAGAAGTAATAAATGACACCAGAAGAAATAATTAAAATAAGTAAAACAATTAAGAAAACAATTCCCTTTTTACTCTTCCTTTTTGATACCTCTACTACTTCAGGTTTAGGCATTGTTAAATCCCTTAATTTAGCTATCTTTTCCCCATCTACTTCTTCTTTATTTTCCGAAATGATCTCAGCTTTATTAACGTGACTAATATCTAGTATTTCATAATTCTTTGTTTCCTCTTGATTAATAAATTTAGTAACAAATTCTTTGGTGAAACCAATTTCTTTTACTTTAATATCCAATATTACAATAACATCTTGTTTAAAATGAACTGAGCCAAAATACAGAATATTTTTTTCTTCTTCTAGATGTTTATAAATTATATATTTATTACCATTCGTTTTATAAATAAAAGCAGCATAAACTTCAATTATTCTAGCCTTTTTACCAAAGTTTAGATCAAATTCACTAACATCAATAATTTTCCCTTTCATTTTATCCTCCTTTTATATTTCATAATCATCTTCTAGAGTAAATTCAACATTTTCTTCAATCCAAATTTTTCTTGGATCAACAGCATCTCCCATTAAAACAGAAACTCTCTTTTCCGCTAAAGCAACATCGATAATATTTACTTTAACCATGCTTCTAGTCTCGGGATTCATTGTTGTTTCCCATAACTGATCAGCATTCATTTCCCCTAGTCCTTTATATCTTTGAATTTTATAATTATCTATACCTTTAGTATACTCCTTTAATTCTTCGTTTGTCCATACATATTTATCTTTATTTCCAATTGTTATTTTATATAATGGGGGCATTGCAATAAAGAGTTTTCCTTCTTCTAGTAATGGCTTCATATAACGATAGAAAAATGTTAATAGTAGGCATTGAATATGAGCCCCATCAATATCAGCATCAGTCATAATTATTATTTTACCATAATTCATATCCTTGATATTAAAATCATTACCAACATCCGCTCCAATAGTATGAATCAAAGTATTAATTTCCTCATTTTTAAATACCTCATCTAAATTAGATTTTTCAGTATTAAGTACTTTTCCTCTTAATGGTAAAATAGCCTGGGTTTTACGATCTCTCCCCTGTTTTGCAGTCCCGGCAGCTGAATCACCCTCGACAATAAATAGCTCCCTAGCAAATTTATCCTTAGTTTGCGCGGGTGTTAATTTACCACTTAATATTTTTTCTAATTTCTTACTATCTTTTCCTTTTCTAGTTTCCTCTCTTGATTTTCTGGCAGCCTCCCTTGCTTCCTTTCCTTTTAATGCCTTACCTAATATTCTAGTAGCAATTGCTTTATTTTCTTCTAAGAAAAATTTTAATTTCTCAGTAGTAACACTTTCAACACCTGATCTCGCGATTGGACTTCCTAATTTATTCTTAGTTTGCCCTTCAAACTGTAATAAGGATTCTGGAATCTGAATACTAATAATCGCGGTTAATCCTTCACGAACATCAGATCCCTCAAAGTTTTTATCTTTAGATTTTAATAACCCCTTATCTTTAGCATAATCATTTAATACTTTTGTTAAGGCTGCTTTAAAACCTATTTCATGAGTTCCCCCATCAGAAGTTTTTACATTATTAACAAATGAAATAATATTTTCAGCATAAGTATCCGTATATTGTAAAGTTACATTTATATTTATCTTTTCTCTTTCTGCTGAAAAGGAAAAAGGTTTATGTATAGGATCTTTTCCTTCATTTAAATATTCACAAAAAGCTTCCAAACCATTTTCATAGACATATTTTTCCTCACGATTATCTATTTCATTTACTACTTCAATAACAATACCATTAATTAAAAAAGCACATTCTTGCATTCTTTCACAAATAGTTGCAAAAGAAAAATCAATATTAGCAAATATTGCCTTATCAGGCATAAATCTAACCGTAGTTCCTGTTCGATTACTTGTCCCTATTTTTTTTAAGGGAACTTCTACTTTACCACCATCAGAAAATTTAATATAATATTCCTCACCATCACGTCTAGTCGTAACTTCCATCCAAGAACTAAGGGCATTAACAACGGAGGCTCCGACACCATGGAGACCCCCAGAAACTTTATAACCGCCGTCAGAGAATTTACCTCCAGCATGTAAAATAGTATAAATTACCTCTGGAGTGCTTTTCCCGGAAGCATGTTTACCAGTAGGTATACCCCTTCCACGATCGGTGACAGAAATACTACCGTCTTTATGCATTATTATTTTTAAATGATTCCCATAGCCATTTATAGCCTCATCAACACCATTATCAACAATTTCCCAAACTAAGTGATGTAATCCTCTTTTATCAGTAGAACCAATATACATCGCTGGTCTTTTTCTGACTGCTTCCAACCCCTCAAGTATCTTAATTGAACTCTCATCATATTTTGCCATATTATCACTCTCTCAAGATAATTTTATCACAAATCAAAAGGACAAGCAAGAACTTGTCCCTATTTTTTTAGTATTCTCTTTTTATTACATGTGTTAATATATAATAATTGTTTAACAATATTATCTCCGAAATTATCCGTTGAAAGGTCATTATTATATGCTTTAATTACATTAAATTCCCTATTAAAATTATTATGCATAAAATAATATGCTACTCCTAAATCAAATAAAGTACCAGTTGAACTATTATCATAAAAGATATTTACTATTCTAGATTCTCCAATAGCTTTTGCATTATCAGTACAAATTTGATAACCTATTTTATCAACATTCTGTTGAGTATCTCTATCAGGATAATGTATTATATATCCCTCCTTTTCAGTATCCTCAATATAATCATTTATTTCCTCTTTCTGTTTATCATTGGCTTTACGAACAGGACATATTAAAAATATTTTGTTATCAATTGGATTATCCTCGATACAAGGCTTTAAACCCTTTGAGCACCAATGTAAAGCCATATTATTAAATGATTTATCTTCGGTTACCGGTATATCCTCCCTATTTAAAATTGCTAATCTTTTTCCTGAAGCAAAAACCATCCCTAAAAGAAATATATCTTCCTTTTTTTGGGGATCAAATTTTAATGGTACAATAGTAATTTCTTCTCTATTCAACACATGCAAAAATGATTCTATATCCATAAACCCATCCTCTTATAAAAATTATATCTTATTATCCAGAAATAGACAAGTTTTTTCGTCAAAGAATAACAAATTACCCAATTATATTAATAGTTAAAGGTTATTTATACATGCAAAACTAATAAAAAAAGTCCGTCAAATATATAAAATAATTTAAAAAAAACACTTTATAAATAAGTGCCTTTTTAAAATCTTGTTTTTACTTTTAAATATATACCCATCAAAGTTTAGATTAGTAAAAATATTATTATTTATCCTTTTTTCTCCATAACCATTTGCATGGTTTTCCATCCTTTGTAATAGCCCAGTGATAATCACCATCCGGATGGTGCATAGGCTCAATACATGTCCTCTTGAAAATAAGATTGAAAATAGCAATAACCAAAGCACATATTATTATGAATTGAATAATTGTACTTATAATACCTATTATCCCAAAAATGCAACAGATTTTGCAATTACAACAATACAATATGCTCACCTCCTTTATGTTTTATGCCATTTACCTTTTTTATTAGTTAGATAGTTTATTAAACTTAACCCATATATATAAATTAATAACATACTATATATCTGTTCTGGTATAATTGTTAATGCAATTATTCTTGCTTTCCATCCTAATGACCATACAGTAGCGGTTCTTTCAATTGCCAACATAGCAAGTAATACTAACCATAACTTTGTTATTATTAATGAATTAAAAAGCAAATTAATAATTATTGTCATAGTAATCATTACTAATAATATTAATGAAAGAAATAATCCTATTTGCTGTTTCCAATAAGTAAAACGTAAATACCATGGTAGTGAACGCCCATAAGCTTTAAGATTAATCAAGGCACCATTATACCAACGTTCCCTTTGTCTTATAAATCTACCTATTTTACTCATAACATCTGTTTTTGAAAACACATTAGCAACGGGGCAATCATAACCAAGTTTTAATATTGCAAGGGTAATTTCGTTGTCTTCTGTTCTTCCATAAGTATCATAATAGCTATTGCTATAATTAGGTAATATACCTTTAAGTCGTCCCTTTTTTACATCTTTTAATGTTTTTACAAGAAAAAGTGAAGCTGTTCCTGTTAAAACAAAAGCACGATACCCATTTCTAGCGATTTGACGTCTATATCTCCAATACTCCATGTTTTGTAGCCAACCTAATAATGATTTACATGGCTTCCCAGTAAAAATACTACTAACAGCCCCCACTCTCGTATTGTTATTTATACATGATAGACATTTTTCTATAAGATCATTAGACAAGGTTGTATCAGCATCCATTATTAAAATGCAGTCATCATTATTTAGTTTAGGAATGATTTTCTCTAATGCATAATTTAATGCTCCTGCTTTCATATATCTGTTTTTAGCCATTTTTAAAACCTCTGCTCCATATTTAAATGCAATTTCAGCTGTATTATCAGTACAGTTATTAGCAACCACTATTATTCGGTTAACTATATGTGTTTGTTTTTTTATGCTTTCGATTGTATAACCAATTGAATCTGCCTCATTTCTAGCAGCAATCAAGGCAATAATTTTTCTGTCAATAATAATATTCACCACCTTAGATAAAAGTTAAGCCATTACATAACAATATATAATATGCTGTAACAGGAATATGTGTTATAGCAAAAGATTGGCTATAACAAAAAAGCAAGGGCATAAGAACCCTTGTTTTTTTCCATAAAATCATCATATTTGCCTGATAAATATTAATACTGATACCCTAATTCTTTGAAAAAAGTTTAAATATTAACCAGTAGGGTGTTTATTTCTATATTGTTTTTTTTAATTTTTCCTCAATGTTCATATAATAATTCCCCCTTCATAAATTAACTATATTATACATAATTGTTATAAAATATCAATTTGTTAATACTCAACAAATAAAAAAAATTAGGTTGCCCTAATCTAAAATTTAATCATTTAATGATACATTTATTGCTCTATCTTTATTATTTTTTGGATCTTTTTCAACTTCATAAGTAACTTTTTGTCCTTCATTAAGTTCTTTTAGTCCATCATTTAACGCAGAAATATGTACAAAGATTTCATCATTAGTTTCATCATTCTTAATAAAACCAAATCCTCTTACACTGTTAAAAAATTTAACCGTACCTTGATTCATGTTCTTCCTCCTCTACAATTATACCCCTCTTTATACAATAATAAATATTCTATTTGGAAGTACTTACTAAGTATAGCATAGTTTCTATAATTAGGCAAATCTTTTTTGAATAGATATATATAATAAAAAAACCTGGTAATTAATTTATTTTCCCAATATAAAAACTTGCGTTTTTGCAAGTTTCCTAATAATTATTGGTGCGGGTGAAGGGACTTGAACCCCCATGGATTGCTCCGCTAGATCCTAAGTCTAGTGCGTCTGCCAATTCCGCCACACCCGCAGTATGGTGGACCTTGTAGGACTCGAACCTACGACCGCCCGGTTATGAGCCGGATGCT
>CAYWKX010000039.1:0-10226 GCA_964459185.1 uncultured Muribaculaceae bacterium
CAAGTGGTAAGGCGTGGGACTGCAACTCCCTGATCGTTGGTTCAAATCCGACTGGGTCCTCCAAAAGGTAAAATTGGCGAAATTATTCGTCTTTAAATGTTAAACCAACTTGTAAGAGTTGGTTTTTTAATATTTAGGGGAAAGGAATGATTTTAATGAGAATAATTAAGAAAGAAATTGAAATTGAAGAAGAACAAAAAGAAAGTTGAAATGATATGCAAGTTTTCTAATATTACACCTACATTGAGAAATGGTAGTATAAACAAACTAGAAAATGCTAATCTTGCATATTTAAAGGTCATTATTTGACTATTGTGAAATTAGTAACGATTTTATAAAAGAAAAATCTATCGTCACTTTAATTTTGCTAATGATAAAAATGTTAATACTTAGTTCACGAAATGTGTCATTTTATTAAAGGATATAGTAAAATATTTGATTGAATGTTTGGATAATAATATAATTGATAATAAATTAAAGAAAGAAATACAAGAAGTAATAAATTAATAATAGTAATTATTTCAAAGAACGAAAGCTTAATTCAATATTTACTAATTAGTATTATTTATGATATAATTTAGATATGAAGAATAGATTTAATAAAATTACTGAAAAGATTTTGTTTTTTATACCTTTCTTAGCATTTATATTATATACAAATGTTGTCTTTTCTTTTGCTAGGAATTCTAATTCTGGGTTTGTATCAATAATAATAAATTGTTTTAATAAATTATATATGAAGGGACCGTATATATTTTTAACAATATCTTTGATCTTAGCTATTTATGTTTTAATAAATGGAAGTGGAAAGCAAAAACTAATTACTTTTGCTACTATTATTGGATGTACTTTAATGTTCTTGAATTTAGATGAGGTAAGTATTGAAATAGGATTTTTAACGATTTTACTTTCTCTTTCATCATATTTGATGGGTATTTTATACCCAATGTCTATTTATATTTTTATTAAAGATAAAGATATTACTTTTATTCAAAAAAAGATTATTTCTGTAGTAAAATCTATTACTATTTATCTTGTTATTATTTTTGTTTTAGCGGCTTTATCAAACACTAATCAATATAGTTACATTATTGCCAAACAGGGTGTAACAGGGTGGATTAGGTCTACTAATGGATTAGGACATGCACTTGTTTTCTTACTTCCTTTATTTGTTCTACTTTATGTAAAGGATAAAAAACATAGATACCTTTTTTATATAATAGGGATTGCTATTTTAGATTTACTGATTGGAACTAAGGCTTGTTATTATGGATTAATAAGTACTTTAGTTATAACAAATTTATATTTACTTATCGATTTTGTTAAGAAGAAACATTATCATTATTTTAAATTAATATCATTGATAATAGTTTTAGGATCAGCGATTATAATTAGTTCTAATTTATATGTAACTCATAATATTGAGGAAAGTATTCTCTCTAATACTAATGAACAAGGTCAAGTAAATATTGTTAACTTTGTTATTAGCAATAGACAAGATAATTTTAATACCATTAAACCTGTTTTTAATAACAGTGATTTACCTACGAAAATCTTTGGGTTAGGGTTATATTATCCCAGATTCGATTTTATCTACGTTGAATTTGATTTAATTGATATTCTTTATTCAAGGGGAATTTATGGTCTTATATTATATGTAACTTTCTTTGGCATATTTCTTATTAGTATTCTTAAGAAAAGCTTTACTAAAATTAATAAAAGATTTGATATTGATTATGTATTAATGATCTTGACCATAGGATATATTGGTTTTGCCTCATTATTTGTTGGACATGTAATGTTTAATTTAATGTCGCTTACCGTAGCTATTATAACGATATACTATTATGCCTTTACAATTAATAAAGAACCAAAGAAGATATCTAAGATTAAAAGAAAATAAAAACCCACTATAATATTTAGAAACAATTCATAAAGAAGGAGAAGGTTATGAAGAATAAAAAATTTATATTAATAATAATAATTTTATTAGTCTTGATGGCAATAGGGTATTATGGTTTACAAATGAAGGGTAAAAAGGGATTTTTTAAAGAACAAAGCCCTACTGATGCCTTAACATTTAAAGAGGATTATGAATCTTTAAATGGTACTAAATTTACATACAAGGAAGTAGAATATACATGGTCTACTGTGGAAATAAATGAAGATAATAATATGGTTGCCCTTACTTTTGATGAAGTTAGAGAACTATTAAATAATGGGACAGGTATCTTATATTTTAGTAGATCTACTTGTCCATGGTGTCGTTTGTTAACTCCAATTGTTATTGATTTTGCTAATGATATTAATGAAAATATTTATTATTATAATGTTGTACCAGATCGAGATAAGAATAATGATAATTATCAAGAGTTAATAACAAAACTATATGATATCTTACCATTAGATACTTATACTCAAAGTGAGGATGATCCTGATTTTGATGAAACAAAACATGGAATTGTTCAACCAATGCTTTTCTTTATCAAGGATGGGAAAGTAGTTGGGCATATATATGCTTTTCAACATGAATATTTACAAAATAATGAAATTCAAAGAATGTCTAATTTAATAGGTGATGCGTATGAAAAAATGGTTAATTAGTTTAATAATTATATTCTTAATAGGGCTTGTTTTTGTTATCTTATTTTTTAAAAAGGAAAAAAAACAAATAGATTTATTTAATGAATATTATCATATCGAAAATTATATATTCGACACAGTAACAGTTGAAGAATTAGAAGAATTAATTAATAATAATGTTAAAGGTTTATTATTTGTAGGAAATAAAGATGATATTGAAATAGCTACCACTATATATAATACTTTAGATCAATATGGAATAGGGTTAGCATACTTCTTAGTAGAATCAAATGATGGGAATAAATTTTTAGAGGAAAATATTGGAGTCGAATTAACTTATCCTTTATTAATAGGAATTAATGATAAAGAAATTGTAGATTATATTACTGATATTAATGAAGAAAATATAATTCCTTTAATGGAAGAAATATATGGCTCTACTATGTGTACAGAAGATTGTTAGATATATTTACAAATAACAATTATATAATTTAGTAAAGAGGTGTAAAATGAAAAAAAAATTTATTGGCTTAATAGTTATAATTCTTTTAGTTTGTGGATACTTTTTATTTAAAGATTCTTTAGTTAAGACAATAACTTTTGATGCTACAATTAAGGAAGTATATGATAATTCTATATTAGTAGAAACGACTGATACTAGTCTATCTTTTGATATAGCTAGTGTTGATATAAGAGATGCAAAAATTGAAGGTAATTTAAAAAAGGGTAGTAAAGTTACTCTAATAATAGAAGATTTAATAAGAGAAAGCTATCCTGTTCAAGTAACCGCTATTAAGGTAATAGTAAATGATAAATAATTATATTAAAAAGGTGAATAAAGATGTTAGAGATTAAGAATTTAACCAAATATTATGGAAATGTTTTAGGAGTTAAGGATTTAAACCTAAAATTAGAGGGAGGAGAAATCTTTGGCTTTGTTGGACCAAATGGTGCAGGGAAATCAACGACCATTAGATGTATCATGAATTTAATTAATAAAACTTCTGGGGATATATATATAGATAATATCTTAGTTAATGAAGATAATTATAATTTAAAAGAAATGGTTGGTTATCTACCTGGGGAAGTTAATTTATATGAAGATATGACTGTTAAAGAAATATTAGACTATTCAGCGGCATTTTATTTGAAGGATACTAAAGAACGAAGAAAATATTTGATTAAGAAATTGAAAATAGAAGAAAATAAAAAAATTGAAGACTTATCTTTAGGTAATTTAAAAAAAGTAGGGATTGTTTTAGCAATGCTTCATGAACCAAAATTATTAATCTTAGATGAAGCTACTTCTGGTCTAGATCCTTTGATGCAAGAAGAGTTTTATGACTTATTACTAGAAGAAAAAAAGAAAGGAACAACTATTTTCTTTTCTTCTCATATCTTAAATGAAATAAAAAGAGTCTGTGATCGAGTAGGAATAATTAAAGAAGGAAAATTAATTAAGGTTGAAGAAGTAAGTAACTTAAATAATAATAATCTACATATTATTACTATTAAATCGAAAGATATAAATAAATTGAAAATAGATAAATATATTTCAAAAGAACATGATAAAATAAAGTTTATTTATGACCAGGATATAAATAAATTATTGGAAGCAATTAATAAAATGAAGATAGATAATATTTTGATTGAAGAACCTTCAATTGAAGAAATCTTAATGCATTATTATAAATAGGTGAGTTATGTTAAAAAGAGAATTTAAAATTAATAAGAAGAGTTTAATTATCTGGATAAGTGTTTGTATATTTTTATACTTAATGGTTTTCCTTGTTTATCCTTCAATAACTAACAATGAAAATATCGATGCTATAAATCAAATGGTAGAAATATTTCCAGAATCAGTTTTAAAAGCTTTCAATATGGATATTGCTTCAATTAGTAGTGTTTTTGGCTGGTTTAAAACAGAGGGATATATGTATTTATCTTTAGTTTTAGGAATTTATGCTAGTATATTAGGATCAACTATTTTGTTAAAAGAAGAAAATGATAAGACAATAGAATTTCTATATGCTAAGCCACTTAAGAGAAAAGATATTGTTACTGCTAAAATATTATGTGGTATAATAAATATCAGTATTTTTATTATCATTATAACAATATTTAATTTAATTGGTATGGCTTTAAGTAATGATTTAGAGTTAAAACTATTTTTATTACTTAGTTTATCTCCAATTCTTACTAGTTTATCTTTATTTTTTGTGAGTATGCTAGTATCTACTTTCTTACATAAAACTAAAAATGCTACTTCATTAGCCTTTGCTTTAGTATTTATAAGTTATTTTTTACAAATCGTATCGTTACTTTCTGATAAAGTTAAATTTTTGAAATATTTATCGTTTTTTACTTTATCAGAGGCTAGGACTATTATTTTAAATGGAAGGGTTGATTATATAAATATCCTTATAGCCATAGTAATATCTCTAATATGTAGTTTCTTTATCTTTTATAAGTATAAAAGAAAGGAATTAGTATAAAAATATTTTAGAAGGAATAGGTGAGCAATATGAAAAAGAGATTGTATCGTTGTGGAGATGATAAAATATTATGTGGTGTTTGTAGTGGAGTTGCAAACTACTTTGATATTGATCCAACGATTGTCAGATTCATCTGGATAATATTTTGTTGTATTTGGGGATTAGGTATTATAGGATATATTGCGATGGCTATTATAATGCCAAAGGAAAATGAAACAAAGAAAAAGAAAAAGAACTAATTTTAGTTCTTTATTCTTTTATTTTTAATATTTTTCTTAATACTTCATCTAATTTTTGAGGTTCCATAGGTTTAGATAAATAATCATCAAAACCACTTTCTAAGTACATTTCTCTCATACCTGAGATGGCGTTAGCTGTAAGGGCAACAACTGGGGTAGTAAACTCTGTTACTCTGTTTCTTAAGGCTGCTAGGGTTTTAATACCATCCATTTCAGGCATCATATGATCTAGTAAAATTAAATCGTATCTATTTTTCTTCGTATAATTTAAGCATTCTAATCCTGAAGTAACACTAGTAACTTTAAATTTGTAGGGCATTAATAATCTTTCGGCAACTTTTATATTTAATTTATTATCATCGACAACTAATATTTTATAATCAGAACCATCAAAATAATTTATTTCTCTTGGGGTTATATCAGAATCTTTAATATCTCCAATATTACCATGATCAATTATTTTCTGAGGAATAGTTACGGTGAATTCTGTTCCTACATTATAAGTGCTTTCGAAAGTTATTTTCCCATTCATTATATTAATTAATTCTTTAGTTATAAGAAGGCCTAAACCAGTTCCCTCGATAGTTTGATTTTTATCTAAATCTAATCTAGCAAATTTTTCAAATAATTTATCATAATCTTCTTTTTTAATACCAATTCCAGTATCTTGTACTTTAATTATAAGAGTTGAAATATCATCATTTCTTTTGTTAGAAATATTTAAAGCTATTGTTCCTTTTTTGGTATATTTAACTGAATTGTTTAGCAAGTTTAAAATAATTTGAAAAATCTTTGTTTCATCTCCATATAACTTTTTAGGAATATTATCATCGATATAGATAGTTAATTGAATTGGTTTTTCACTAATCCTGATATCTATGATATTTCTTATCCTAGCAATTATATCCGTTATATTATATTCATTATTAACAAGTTCTAGCTTTCCTTCTTCAATTCTAGAAATATCTAATATATTATTAATTAGTTCTAATAATACTTGACCAGCATTATTAATATTTTTAATATCCTCTTTAATATAGTAAGGTAATTCGTTAGATAAGGCAGCATCAGTAAGACCGATAATAGCATTCATCGGAGTTCTTATTTCATGAGACATCTTTGCTAAAAATTCTGTTTTAGCTTTATTAGCACTTTCAGCATTCTCCCGCAACTTACTTAATTCCCCAATATATTTAACATCGGGATTCTCTAAGATAATATACATAAAGACAATGACTAAAGAAATACCACTGCTTATTAAGAATAAATTATTATTGAAATATTCAATTAATATTACAGCAACTAAAACAAGAACAATGAATAACAAGGGGATTCTTCTATTGGGGGCAAGTTTATTCTTATTAACAATTAAGCTTATTATGACCAAAATAGAATGAATTATTCCAAAGGCATATACTAAATTAGTGGGATATGGGCCATAAATATCGATCTGGTTATTATAAGAAACTGGGAAGGCCAAACTACCTCCTAGAAACAAAGCAAATAATACTGACCATATTTTAATAGGCCAAGAATTCTTCCAAGCCTCCCCAAAGGATTGACAATTATTCTTCGTTTCTATTAATAAAAAATAGAGCATAAAAAAAGCTTCCCAAATTAACAAACCAATCATATAGATTGAACAAAAAAGAGTAACAACACCTTGTTTGTCATTATAAAAGTTTATAGAACTATATCTCATAATATCTAACATTAAAATAATCACTGTAAAAAATAATAAATACTGATAAATACTATTTTCTAAAGAGTGATATCTTCTTTTACATAAATAAACAACAATTAAGATGATTATATAAGCTAAGCTAAATATTTGAAAAGCGATATCTTTTATCATAATTGACTCCTAATTAGTGTTACTAGAACTAGTAACTATTTTTTTAAAACTATCGATTAGATTAGGATGATATTTTTTGTTAGCTAAACTAATAATTGAATTATAATCAGTTGTTGTTAGACATTGTTTAGCTAAACTAACAATCTGAGTTTCAATAGGAAGCTTAATATCTTTTAAACCATTTGGATATCCTGTTCCATCAAAGTTTTCATTAATGTTCATAATTATTTCCTGGCAATAGGCATTAAATAAATCACTTTTATCTAAAGTTGAACTATATTTTATTAAATTATAACCCATAATATTATAATTATTGATAATAGTTTTTTCTCCTTCTGTAAAGTTATCTATTTTACTCGAAATAGTCTTTGGCAATAGATAAGAACCAAGATTATAGTAAACAGAGGTTTCAATTAAAGTATTAATTTTATTTTGATTAAGATTGTAAACAGGATAGTCATTAGATACTTGTCTAGCTAAGACCCCTGTAATTTGTTTAACCTTATTTATATTTGATTGGTTATCAAGTTCATATGTTTTTAAAACATTATCGATAATATTATGCATATCTGTATTCTGATTCCTTAATAAATCATTTAAATATTTACTTGATTTATATAAATTAACCAAATTATTAATCCTATGTTTAATAATTTCAGCATTGAATGGTTTTTCTAACATATCTGCAATAGGATAACTATAAACTCTGACTCTAGTTTCTTTAGAATAGTCTCCGCTTATAATAGCCACAGGTAATTTATTAAAGTAATTTTTGTCATTTAGATAATCTAATACTCCAAAGCCATCTACCACAGGCATAACTAAATCTAAGAAGACAGCTACAATATCTTCTTTGGTTTCAAAAGCATCTTTTTTTCTAATATTCTCTAAAATATCGATGGCATCTTTTCCATTTGTAGCAGTTATTATCTTATATTCATCAACGAAAATCTTCTCTAATAATTTACGGGTAATGGCATCATCATCAACAATTAATAATGTTTTATCACCAGTATTGGTAACTTCTAAAGCATTATCCGTAAAAGCTTTATTAAGTTCAGGAAATTCATTAATTAGATTAGATAAAATATTATTCACATAATTGCTGATACTTAATAACTGAGCATCAGTATTATTTGTTTCTAAAACATTATGAATTTTGAACATAGCAGTAGTTACTTTGGAAGTTAATTTGTTGGAGTCATTTCTATCAACAGTAACATTTTTTTCTAATTTATTAGAGCTATTCATTGAAGATTCTTTTTCTAAAACTAAGATAAGATTATTAGTATAATAAATATAATTAGAATATAATTTATAATTATCATTTCCTAATTTACGACGATAAGTATATTTTAATCTATTATTATTTTTAGCTAAATTAGAAATGGTTAATGATTCTACAAAGTTAGGAATATCTTCATTGTGGACAAAAGTATTTAGAGTGCTTAAATATTCAGAATATCTTTTTCTACTTGTATATTTTAGTTCTTCATTCTGATATTTAAATTCGTAAATAATATCGTTTACAATATCCACAGTAAAAATATTGCTATAGCTAGACAATATAAAATCTTTGATAAATGTTTCTATTTTCATACTTATCCTCCTATTGTTTTATATTCATTAATAATGGTTATTACTTGATTTGCTGAAGTTACTAAATTATTGAAATTACTGGTTATAAAATTTATATCATTACTTTTACCAGCCATTTCATGTTGATAGGCAACTTCTCCAAGCTCCATAAAACCTAAAACTCTAGCATTACTTTTTAATGCATGAACATTAATAGTATAATTAGCTATATCATTTCCTCCTAATAAATTATTTAAATTATTAATTTCTTTTGGTAGAGAAGTAAAGAAATCATTTAATATTTCGTTATAAGTTTCAAAGTCTAAAGTATTTTTAATACCACTTTCAATATCAACATTATGATTTTTTAAGAAATCAATTTTTGTCTGTTCCATTGGACACCACCTTTATTATAAACATTATAACACTAATTTGAAAAATTGCAAAGTAAATTATTGTTTTTTTAAATTTTTGTTGAGAAGTAATTATAAATATGGTATTATATTATATAGAAGAATATTATTAGGAGAATTAGTATGACAAATAAATTTAAATTAGCAATTGGAATATCAATATTATTAGTCCTAGTTATGAGTGGTACTTATGCATTTATGGTAACTGGTGCTAGTTCTAATATTGTTAATTTTGCTAAAGCAGGTAAACTGGTCGTTTCTTATACTAAAGGGAATGATATTAATGGTAGTATACCCCCTACAAATTCAAAAAGTGAAGGATTAAATACAACCGTTAGTATTTCTTTAGTTAGTGGAAGTGTTAATGCCAATGCAATTTTATATTTAACCACGACTAATTTACCAACAGAATTAGCAGTATCGGGTTTAAAATGGGAAGTTTATAAAAATTCAGAAACAACTCCTTATGCCAGCGGTAATTTCAATGGAGTTACACAAGGAGATACCATTGTATTATTTACTGATTATGAATTATCTACGACTTCGACCGATTTTACAGTCTATGTTTGGTTAGATGGTGATGAAGTAGGAAATGAAGTAATGAATAAAACTTTTTCTGGATATATAAAAGCTTCAGCTTCTGTTGGAACTACTGTCTATGATGTATCTGGTACTTTATTAGATAGTAATAATGATCCAATTGTAGGAGCAACTATATTAGTTCACTCAGAAGTAATGAGTACAATATCAGATTCATCAGGTAATTATATTTTAAAAGGAGTACCAGTAGGATTACACAATATTACTATTTTACAGAGTAGTGGAACCTCAATAGCAACAGGCCAATTTACCTTAGAAAAAGGAACAGGGCTTTCTGCAGTAGGAACAACTATAACAAGTGGTACTCAAACACACTTTGGATTAGATATAAATGTAGGAACTAGCAATAATATTTCTAGTTATGATGCCTATATAGACAATTTAGATGATTCCGGAGCAAATGCCCCAAATCTAGCCGATGGAATGATACCAATCTATTATGATACCAATACTGATGTATGGA
>CAYWKX010000040.1:0-6007 GCA_964459185.1 uncultured Muribaculaceae bacterium
CCCTTAGCAACCGAGCTTGAATTTGGTTCGGAAAATCCTATTACCTGACCTCCTAAACGTAACATCGCTGCTTCAAAGCTAAATTTAGTTCTTGTACTTGGTTCATAGAATAAAGTTGCCAGTAAATATCCCTTACATTTTTCAGCATACTTTTTAGAATCCTTTATAATGTCATCAGCTAACTTTATAATCTCTTCCAATTCCTTTTTTGATAGATCACCTGGATCAATTAAACTTTTACCTTTTAAAATAATGACACCTCTTTCTTTAAAATTATATAAAAAAAGAAGATATAAACTTAAAAATTTTATACCTTCTTAATTATAATATTATTATTGATTTTTTTAGAAATACTAAAACTATATGACCCCTTATTAATTAATAAATTCTTAAACAATCCTAAGTGTTCCAGAAAAATCACTTCCCAACTCTTCTATAATTATACTATAAACTATATAATAGTCTATAGTATTTTATACATTATTATTATATATATTAACCATTTATTGTTTCTATTTTGTTACCTGTACCCTTATAATGGTTGATAAACTAGTCCCAGTCAAATTTGCACTACCAAGCTTCTGTTCATCCAACCATAAATATACGGTAAATTCTTGTAATGTTGACCTAAGCAAAATATCGGTCGCTAATGCTATGGTATTACCCGTCCCATAGGTAGTAAAATCGCCTCCACCAATAATTTCTCCATCACTAACAATTGTCCATGTTAAGGCATCCTCTGCTGCTAAAGTTGGACTAATTGAGGTAATATCTAAATAAAAATGACCATATAGAGTATGACTAGATCCCGCTGGTGTTTTCCATAATTCTATTGTCGCTGATTCACCACCGTCGTAACTAAAAGCCGCAGGAATAGTAACATTATTTGAAGAAGTTATTGATACCCCTGGACTATAATTAATATAACTTTCTAATTCACTATCAACTTGAAATACGATGTTTGTAAATTTATTAGAGGGAATGTTAATGGCAAATAAAGAATATGAAACTCCAATTATAAGTAATAAAAATACTACAATAGATATGGATAAAGTAATTCTTTTAAAATTAAATTTCATAATAGCCTCCTATTACTAAATAATTATATAATAAATAAAAGAAAATAACAAGCGTTTAGTTTTATTTCTTTATATTTAAATAATCATAAGCCTTACTTGTTACTTGCCTTCCTCTTGATGTTCTTTTTAATAGACCATTTTGTAATAAATAAGGTTCATAAACATCCTCAATCGTTGTTATTTCTTCCCCTATTGAATTGGCTAAAGCATCAATGCCAACCGGTCCCCCATTAAATTTTTCAATTATAGACATTAATAAATTATAATCTGTTTTATCAAGACCTATCTTATCAATCTTTAATCTATCTAAAGATATTTCAACTATTTCTTTATCAATAACTCCTGATCCTTCAACTAAAGCAAAATCTCTTACTCTTTTTAGTAATCTATTACATATTCTTGGTGTTCCTCTACTTCTTTTGGCGAGTTCAGAAGCAGCCTCATCAGTTATTTCCATATTAAAAACCTTTGAAGTTCTAATTGCAATCTTTTTTAATTCATCTTCAGTATAATAGTTAAGTTTACTAATTATTCCGAATCTGTCTCTAAGAGGACTAGATAAATCCCCCGCTCTAGTAGTAGATCCAATTAAAGTAAAGAAAGGTAAATTTATTTTTATTTTTTTATTATTACCATCACTACCAATAATTATATCTAAATAAAAATCTTCCATCGCAGAATACAATACTTCCTCAATAAATCTAGGTATTCGATGTATTTCATCAATAAATAAAACATCATTCGGTTCTAAAGTTGATAAAACAGCCACCAAATCACCAGTTTTCTCAATTGCGGGTCCACTTATAGTTCTTATATTACTTCCTAATTCATTAGCAATAATATATGCTAAAGTTGTTTTCCCAAGCCCAGGAGGTCCATATAATAAAACATGATCCAAGCTTTCATTTCTCATTAGAGCTGATTTAATAAAGACATTTATATTTTCTTTTACTTCTGTTTGACCAATATATTCCTTAATCGTCCTAGGTCTAATACTAAGTTCCAAATCTTCATCTAATGTTTCACTAGTTACAATTCTATTATCCATTTTTCCTCCTATCACTTAACTTCAGTATATCATAATTTATAGACATAATACAAGTATTTTTTATTAAAAACAAACAGACGTTCAATAAAAAAACAGATATTAGTATTCTATCTGTTTATTAATATATTCTTTAATATCCTCAATCTCTATTTTTACCTGTTTCATTGTATCCCTATTTCTAATTGTAACAGTATTATCAGATAAAGTATTATCATCTATTGTAATACAAAAAGGTGTACCTATAACATCTTGTCTTCGATATCTTTTTCCAATACTACCAGTTTCATCATAATTACAAGCAAAATATTTACATAAATCTTTATAAATATCTAAAGATTTCCCACTATGATATTTTTTTATTAAAGGTAGAATAGCTACCTTATAAGGAGCTAAAAAAGGCTTAAATTTCATTATTTCCCTAGTTGTACCATCATCTAATTCCTCCTCACAATATGATTCACATAATACTGTTAAAACAGTCCTATCTACTCCTAAAGAAGGTTCAATAACATAGGGTATATATTTTTCATTTGTTTCAGGATCCAAATATTCTTGACTTACTCCTGAATATTTCTGATGAGTAGTTAAATCATAGTCAGTTCTACTAGCAATTCCCCATAATTCTCCCCATCCAAAAGGGAATAAATATTCAATATCTGTTGTAGCATTACTATAAAATGATAATTCTTCTTTTGAATGATCTCTTAACTTCAAATGCTCCTCATTAATTCCAATAGATAACAAAAAATTCTTACAATATTCCTTATAATGGTTAAACCATTCTAACTCTGTTTTAGGTTTACAGAAAAACTCTAATTCCATTTGTTCAAATTCACGAACCCTAAATATAAAATTGCCTGGAGTTATCTCATTACGAAAACTTTTACCTATTTGTCCTACCCCAAATGGTATTTTAAGTCTCATACTTCTTTGAATATTAAGAAAATTAGCAAATATTCCCTGAGCAGTCTCTGGTCTTAAATATATCGTATTTTTATTTTCTTCCGTAACCCCTTGAAATGTCTTAAACATTAAATTAAATTGCCTAATATCAGTATAATTAACTTTCCCACAATTAGGACATTTTACTTTATTATTATTAATGTAGTCAAGCATTTCATCATTAGTCATCTTGCTTGTATCTATCTTACAAACCTCTTCAATTAGCTTATCAACTCTATGTCTAGTATGACAATTCTTACAATCTATTAAAGGGTCAGTAAATGTTGTCAAATGACCAGATGCTTCCCAAACCTTTGGATTCATTAAAATCGCAGAATCAAGTCCAACATTATTTATATCTTCTTGAATAAATTTCTTTAACCAGGCTTTTTTAATATTATCTTTTAGTAAAGATCCCACTGGGCCATAATCCCATGTGTTAGCAAGTCCCCCATATATTTCACTTCCCTGATAAATAAAGCCATATTGTTTACATAAATTAACTATTTTATCCATTGTTAATTCTTTATTCATATTAATTCCTCCTTAAAAAATAAAAAACTCTTAAAATAGATAGGGACGAAATAATCCGCGGTTCCACCCTAATTATTCTAAAAAGAATCTCTCTTATTATATAGCTCCTTGGTTTCCATCCCAAATCATTACTTTATCAATTATAGTCTAACATTAATATCATTTAAAGTCAAGAATTTAAGTTGATATCCTATCTAAATTTTTCAAAAAACTTTTACTTTTTAAATATAATCCAGCATACCTATCATAATATTCATCAATAAAATTATTTATCTCTTCTTTAATTGTTTCCGATATATCTATCTTTTCAATTTTAGTTATATCAACATAAAAAAACATTCTAATTAATTTAATAGTTTTTAAATTAACAATTACTTCACTAGTTAGGCAGTCTTTACATATATAGCCACCTTTATAACTGGAGATAGTTACTATATCATTAGTTTTACCACATGAAACACAACTATCTATACTAGGTCTTATTCCTAAAAAATCAAGTAATTTTAACTCTAAAATATTAGTTATTACTTGATAGTCATATCCTTCATTTATTTTCTTTAATGAGTCAATATATAAAGTATAAATATTATTATTTTCTTCATGTTTATATACTTGAGTCACTAACTCTGTAATAAAAGTTGCATAACTTATTAAAGAAATATCTCTTTTAATGTTCCTAAGACTATTAATAATATCTACTTCAATTAAAGTTGACAAGCCTTTTTCTTTATAACTTAAATGAAAAAAGCCAAAGGTTAATTTATTAGTATAGGAAGATATTTTAGAATCTGGTTTTTTACATCCTTTTGCAATAACTCCAATTATACCTAAATCTTTGGTAAATATATTAATTATTTTACTATTTTCCTTGTAATCAATCTCCCTAACGATAATTCCTTCAACTTTTTTTATCATGACATCACTTTCTTTTTAACAATTCTTTATACTTTAAGTAATATTCAATTTTACCTGTTGACTTAAATAAGTTCCATAAATCTTCTTTATTCATATTATCACCATTATCATTATGATGATTATATTAAAATTTTATTCCATAAAATCATTAAATCTAATCTGATTTAAATATTTCTCTTTATCAGACCACTTAGGAATAACTTTAACATATGTTTCTAAATATACCTTCTTCTTAAAATATTCTTCTAAATCACATCTAGATCTTGTACTAATTTCTTTAATCATATTACCATTTCGACCAATAATAATTTTTTTTATATTTTCTCTATCTAAAACAATTGTAGCATAAATACTGATAATTTTCTTATTTTCTTCGAGATTATCTACTACAACACAAACAGAATGAGGAATTTCTTCACTAGTTAATTCCAATATTTTTTCTCTAATTAATTCCGCGATGATAAATTTGTCACTACTAGCAGTTATCATATCATCATCAAAATATTTAATATTATCAGGTAAATATTTTTTTATTGTGTCAATTAAACGATCAACATTATCTCCTTTATAGGCTGATAAAGGAAATATTTCATCAAAGTTATATAAATCCTTATATTCATCTATCTTAACTAATATTTGTTCTTTATTTAATTTATCAATTTTATTTAATATCAAAAATACTGGCTTCTTTTCTCTTTTAAGAAGATCAATAATAAATAAATCACCTTTTCCTAATGATTCAGAAATATCTACCATAAATAAGATTATATCAACATCATTAATAGAAAAATAGGTCTGTTTATTTAGTACTTTTCCCAATTTATTTTTAGGTTTATGAATACCAGGTGTATCCACAAAGATAATTTGGGTATCATTTTTAGTATATATCCCTTGGATAATATTTCTCGTTGTCTGTGGCTTATCGGATATAATAGCAAT
Organism: uncultured Muribaculaceae bacterium; assembly: GCA_964459185.1. Classification (GTDB taxonomy): domain Bacteria; phylum Bacillota_I; class Bacilli_A; order RF39; family UBA660; genus CAYWKX01. Next base: position 5,458 of record CAYWKX010000040.1, read on the forward strand.
TTTCTTTCCAATAATATAGTTAAGTAAAGTACTTTTCCCCACATTGGGTCTACCAATGATACTTACAAAGCCACTTTTCATTTTAAATCACTTTCATCAAATGGATTAGGACATAATTCGCTAACTGTTAATACTTTATAATCTCCATTTTTATTATAAAAGAAAAGTTTAACATCTTTATCAAATAATTCACTTATTGTCTGGCGGCATAAAAAACAACTCATACTAATCTTATCACTACTACACATAGTATGTAATTCTATAAACTCGTGTCTCTTATAGCCATTACTTATTGCACTATTAATCGCAGTTCTCTCAGCACAGATAGTAGCGCCATAAGAAGCATTCTCAACATTTACACCTTTAAACTCTCTACCATCTTTCATAACCACTATGCTTGCAACTTTAAAATGGGAATAAGGACTATAAGAACTATTTAATAAGTCTAACAATTTCTCCTTCATTTTACTCCTCCTTATATTTATCAATTAACTTATATTGTAATAAAAACATTTTTTTTTCTTCTTTTTCGTTTATGTGATCATATCCT
>CAYWKX010000040.1:6022-8634 GCA_964459185.1 uncultured Muribaculaceae bacterium
AATACCCCATGGGTAATTAAAAAATATATTTCTTTTATTAATGGATGATTAAATTCCAAAGCTTGCCTTTTTGAGGTATCTAAGGATATATAAATATCTCCTAAAACTCTAAAATCAATATAAGAATAATCTTGATTATCTTCTAAAGCAAAACTAATTACATCAGTTTCTTTATCAATAGAACGATATTCTTTGTTTAATTCCCTTATTATTTTATCATCAACAATAACTATATTAAACAAACAACCCTTTAATTTTAATTTTTTAACTAAATATTTAAGATATTTATCAATTTCCTCTATTTCAACATTTTCTTTAGTATTATTAATAATTTCATACATTAGTCCCACCACTCATTATAGGTATTATATCACTTATATTTTAAGAAGTAAATCACCCAACTTTAAAAAAACCTAGTAAAAAATTACCAGGAGTTATTAAATATTTCAAAAACATTTATATTAAATGAATATATAATTATAACAATTATAATAACAACTATAATAAAATCTAAAAAACTATCATTTTTAAATATTTTAGGAAGCCTATTCTTTATTTTTTCAAAGAAAAGATAAATAAGGTATCCAGTAATACCTCCGATTACATTTAAAATAATATCATCAATATCAAATACCCTACCAATATAATGTTGAATTACCTCAATCGAAAATGAAATAATTGATGTTAAAAATATTGTTACAAATATTTTTTTTGTTTTAAGATAATATGAGACAAAGAAACCAAATGGAATAAATAATAAAATATTACCCATAACATTTTTTAAGAATTGACTAGAGCCAAAACTATATCTAAATATCTCTTTAAAAGGGGTATAATTGGATGCACCATAATTAACATCTTGAAAAGTAACAACCTGAAATAGACATAAAATATATATAATAAATATTAATGATAATATTTCTTTATAAATAGAAAACCTCTTTTTATTTTTAATTAAATACGCAATCCTTAAAGTAGAAATAATTATCGTAATAAATAATACCATTGGCCATATATCTACCAGTATCTCCTCAATTAAATTTTTAAAAATCATAATTAACCTCCTTATTGATTTTTAATGTTTTTCTTTTGGAAAACAATAAACATCGTTATTATCATTACCAAATAATAAATCAAACAAATAATTATTGAAAAATTTAAATTAATATTAGAAAATGTTGGTGATCCCCCGAATAAATATTCGGTAAAATTCCAATTTGGTGTAACAAAATATTTTAACCATGTTATATTAAAATATAAAATCATTTGATTAATAATATCTGCTAATAAAAATCCTAAAATGGTAATCATTGAAGCCACAACTGAATTACCAAAAATAGTACTTAAAGAAAAAGCCAAAGTCATAATCAAAATATACATAGGTAATTTTGATAGAGCAATAATTACAAAATAAGTAATAGCATTATAACTAACTAAACTCATTGAATTATAATTATATACCATCATAGGTATAGATAAACTGTCAAAGCCAAAAATAATACCCCCAACAATTAATTCTAAAATTAAAGTAAATAAAATAGTTAATAATATTATTATAAATAAGGTTAAATACTTACTTAATAAAATAGTACTCCTTTTATAAGGTTTAACCAATAATATTTTAATTGTTCCCTTATGATATTCTTCACTAACAATTGATCCCGCAATAATTAAAACTAAAGCAATAACAAATAATTGATAATCATCAATTAAATGAATAATTATACCCCTTAAAGTATTTGGTTTATGTATATTGTTTCCCGATTCAATAATATATTTATTTATTTCTAAATTAATTAAAGCAATATTATATTCCTGTTCTTCAGAATCAGTAAGATTATTTTTTTCCTCATACATTTTAACAGCAGATAAATAATTAGAATATGATTTTAAAGCATCACTTAGATAACCATTTTCATAACTAATATTTTTTTCTATTCGATAATTTAAGAGTACTTTTTGTTCTTCTAGTTGTCCGATTTGTTTATTATAATAACTTATTTCCTGCTTATTAGTTGTTTTAGTTAAAGTCTTCTTTAATATACTAATTGAATTATTAATTAATTTAATATCTTCTAAAACAAAATATTGCCAATCATTATTTTCAAACTTTGTTAAATATAAATTATATTTAGCGGTATTTTCATTGACCAAATCACTATCCTTTAAATTATAGGTATAAAAATTAATACTATGTATGATACCATATAATCTATCAGATATGACATTGTATTGCCATGATCCATATTCATATTGTTTCTTTAAAACCGCTAAATCATATTCTGTTTTATAATTTACGTATAATTCAACATCATCACGTGAATTAACATTTAACTTATTTAATTCTTCTTTAATATATTCATTTTCAGCATCAGAACCATAAATATCACGTTTTAGGTTACCTTGCTCATCATACTTTGTTTTTATCAAAATATTACTCAATAAGCAAAAAGCAAAAATAAGTATCCCTATAATATAAATAGCTTTTTTATGAAATATTTTTATCAATTCATTTTTAATTAATCTAGTCAATGATATTACCTCCAGTCTTCTTCAGGAAAGCTTCTTCTAAAGATAATTCTCCTGTTTCTAATTTTTTAACTATTAGATCC
>CAYWKX010000040.1:8644-9934 GCA_964459185.1 uncultured Muribaculaceae bacterium
GTAGTATTTATCAAAGGTTGCGGACATTAGTTATCCTCCTCATAAAATCCATATATTAATTTACCATCCTCAACTAACTTTTTAATTATATTATGAACTTCTTCTTTCCCTAAATGAACTCTTATTTTATTTTTATCAATCTTCTCATATTCAAAAGAAATATCTTTAAAGTCGTCTAATTCTATAATATAAGATATATCATCACCATTTTTCTTAAATTTCTTAATTTCAGCTTCTTCAATAATCTTACCATTTTTAATAATACATATCTTATTACAAAAACTTTCAAGTTCACTTAAAATATGACTAGATATCAAAATAGCCATTTTCTCTTTTACAGCTAGCTCAATTAATAAGTCCCTTAATTCCTTTATTCCCTCTGGGTCAAGACCACTGGTAGGTTCATCAAGTATTAATAGATTGGGATTATGAAGTAAAGCACATCCTATCCCTAACCTTTGTCTCATTCCCAAAGAATATTTACTAACCTTATCCTTTATCCTATTCTTTAAACCTATTATTTTAACAACTTCATTGATTCTTTCATGTGAAATATTATACATATTAGCTACTAATTTCAAATTATCATAGCCACTTAAGTACATATACAAATCAGGGTTTTCCACAATAGCCCCTACTCTGCTAATAGCCCTGACAAAATCCTTTTCAATATCAAAACCATTTATATATACTTTCCCAGAATTAATAGATTGTAACCCTAAAATAAGTTTAATAGTAGTGGTTTTACCTGCCCCATTAGGTCCAATAAAACCAAGAATATCCCCTTCATATAATTCTAAAGACACATTACTTAAAATCTTTTTCTTCCCAAAAGATTTATAAATTTTATCACATTTTAAGACAATATTATTCTCCATAACTCTCCTTATCCATCCTTAATATCAATATCATTATACCATAACTATATCTAAATTAAAAGAAAAAATGCATATAATAATATGCACTCATAATTTTAATTTTTAATTAGTACTATTCATTAATAATGTTCTCGCCCCCACACGCGTTCTTATACTATACTAAGCAAGATATAATTCATCACGAAAGCACCGACCTCCACGATGCGGTCCCAGCAGCCCCGTAGGAGGAGTTCGAATAAAACGCACCTGCAGTGACCCCGTGGCTGGAGTGGCCACTGCGAACAAACCAGGGGTTAGAAGCGTCAACAAAGTAGGCTGCATCACCAAACCAAGATCTTGTTTCTCCAGTTGCATCCCCTAATTTAAAATTAGCAGTAATTGAAGTACCTGTATACAAATCATAATATTTACT
>CAYWKX010000041.1:0-9846 GCA_964459185.1 uncultured Muribaculaceae bacterium
TAAACGGAGTATTTTGGAGTGCTATTGACGGTTTCGGGGGAAATGGAATTCAGTTTATAGTAGGGATAATTTTAGCAAGATTGTTAAGCCCTAAAGAATTCGGGTTGATTGGGATGTTAACTATCTTTATTGCAATATCTCAATCGTTTGTGGATAGCGGTTTTACAAGCGCATTAATACGGAAGAAGGATTGTACCCAAACAGATTATTCTACTGTTTTCTATTTCAATTTTGCAGTAAGTATAATTTTTTATGTAATTCTTTTTTTTATTTCGCCGTTTGTAAGTGCTTTTTTTAACGAACCCCAATTAGAAGCATTACTTATAGTTTTAGGTTTCAGCATTGTATTAAATGCTTTTGGCATTATAGAGCGTGCAATACTTACAAAAAAAATAAATTTTAAACTTCAAACACGGGTTACACTTACTGCTTCTGTTTTATCGGGGATAATTGCTGTTACAATGGCTTTCAGGGGATTTGGCGTATGGAGCCTTGCAGCATTAACAATAAGCAAGTCCTTTTTTACTGCTTTATTTTTATGGTTATGGGTAAAATGGAAACCAAGTTTAATATTCAGTAAAAACTCGTTTAACGAACTATTTTCATTTGGAAGTAAATTATTATTTAGCGGCCTATTGGAAACAGCATACAGGAATATTTACTATTTAATAATTGGTAAGTATTTTTCTGCAATTGAATTAGGTTATTACACCCGCGCGGATCAATTTCAAGCAATACCATCACAGCAGGTTTCAGGTGTAATTCAAAGAGTGAGTTACCCGGTGCTGGCTAATATACAAGATGATAAAGTTAAATTAAAAAATGCATACAGACAGATAATTAAAAGTACAATGCTGCTAACTTTTGTTTTAATGATTGGTATGGCTGCAGTTGCTAAACCGATGATAATAGTTTTAATTGGCAATAAATGGCTGCCTTGTGTTATATATTTACAAATGCTTTGTTTTATTGGAATGTTTTACCCCCTGCACGCTCTTAACTTGAATATGCTGCAGGTACAAGGGCGTTCGGATTTGTTTTTAAGACTTGAGATAATAAAAAAACTACTTGCAATACCAATTATTGCAATAGGCATATTATATGGTATAAAAGCAATGCTGTTAGGAATGTTTGTAAATACAATAATTGCATATTACCTTAACAGTTATTGGAGCGGGAAACATATCGGGTATTCATTTATTCAGCAGGTAAAGGATATTTTACCTTCTTTTTCTGTTGCATTAATTGTCGGGTTATCTATCTTTTTTACCGGATTAATTAATAATAATTCGTATTTATTAACACTTATTCTGCAAATAATTACAGGCACTTTAATTGCAATTGCAATTTGCGAAGCCATAAAACTTACGGACTATCTTTATATAAAAAATATAATTACTGAAAAACTACTAAAGAAATAATATGAATAAACTTGAAAACCCTATTTATGTAACACAGCCGGCAATGCCGCCGCTGGATGAATTTACCGGATACTTAAAGCAGATTTGGGATAATAAAATAATAACCAATAACGGACCTTTCCATAAACAGTTTGAAAGTGAACTTGCTGAATATCTTGGCGTTAAATACATTTCCGTTTTTTCAAACGGCACATTGGCTTTAATGACAGCTTTGCAGGCATTAAAAATAACAGGCGAGGTTATTACAACACCTTTCAGTTTTGTTGCAACTACTCACTCGTTATGGTGGAACAATATAAAACCTGTATTTGCTGATATTGAACCGGAATACTTAAACCTTGATCCTGAAAAAGTTGAAGCTGCAATTACCCCACAAACTACTGCTATAATGCCTGTTCACGTTTACGGTAATCCTTGTAATGTTGAAGCTTTACAGCAGATAGCTGACACTTACGGGTTAAAACTTATTTATGATGCCGCACACGCCTTTGGCGTAAAAATTAACGGCAATTCCGTACTTAATTACGGCGATCTTTCTATTTTAAGTTTTCACGCAACAAAGGTTTTTAATACAATTGAGGGTGGCGCTATAATATGCCCGGATGAAAAAACAAAAAAACGCATCGATTACCTTAAAAACTTTGGTTTTGCAGGGGAAACTACTGTAATTGAACCCGGAATAAATGCAAAAATGAATGAAATGCAGGCTGCCTATGGAATATTACAGCTTAAGTATGTTGATGAATATATTGCAAAACGCAAGACTATTACAGATTTATATCGGAAAGAACTTGAAGGAATACCCGGTATAAGTTTTTTACAGGATAATGAAAATGTAAAACATTCATACTCTTATTTCCCCATTTTTATAGACAAGGATGTTTATGGCAAAACAAGGGATGAAGTTTATGAAGAGCTTAAAAAGCATAACATTTACGGAAGACGTTATTTTTATCCTTTAATCAGCCAGTTCCCAACTTACCGGGGTTTAACTTCGGCAAGCAAAGGAAATTTGCCGGTTGCTACTGAAGTTGCTGAAAGAGTTATTTGCTTACCGATATATCCTAAATTAAAAATTGAAGAATTATTTGAGGTTTGCAAAATTATAAAAACTAATAAGGTGGTTGAATATGAAACCGTCCTTTTATGAGAAAAATGAAATAGAAAATATTGGTTTCAAATCAATTGGTAAAAATGTATTTATTAGCAGGTTCGCACGTTTTTATGGTGCTGAAAATATGACTATTGGAGATAATGTTAGGATAGATGATTTTTGTGTTTTATCTGGTGATATAAGCCTCGGTTCATTTATCCACATCTCGGCATTTTGTGCGCTTTATGGAAAGAAAGGAATAGAAATTAAGGATTATAGCGGATTGTCGCCACGTACAACAATATTTAGTGAAACAGATGATTTTAGCGGCGAATATTTAATTAACCCTATGTGCCCTGAATGGACTACAAATGTTACCGGCGGCAAAGTTATTCTAGAAAAATATGTGCAAATAGGCGCCGGAAGCATTTTAATGCCTAAAATTAATATTGGCGAAGGAAGCGTGGTAGGGGCAATGTCCCTGGTAAAAAAAGATTTAGCTAGCTGGGGTATTTACGCAGGCGTGCCGGCTAAAATTATTAAACAACGGCAAAAGGGTTTACTAAAATACGTTTAAGAATTAATTATGACCATTAAAGAAAATCAAAATGATGTAACAGTTAGTGTTTGTATGATAACTTACAACCACGAAAAATACATAAGCCAAGCAATTGAAGGCGTTTTGATACAGAAATGCAATTTCTCAGTTGAATTAGTAATCGGGGAAGATTGCAGCACTGACAATACAAAGAACATTTGCAATGAATATGCACGTACAAACTCAAACATAAAATTATTACCTTCAGAAAAAAATATAGGTATAATGCCGAATTTTATAAGAACGCTGCAAGCTTGTACAGGTAAATATATTGCACTCTGTGAAGGGGATGATTATTGGACTGACCCATATAAGTTACAAAAACAAGTAGATTTTTTGGAAAGAAACCCGGTTTATGTAATGGTACATACAGCATTTAGAACTATAAATGAAGAAGGGGCTACAATTAAAAAATTTTTAAAACGTAAACAAATTAAAGATAGTGGTAATATTATTAAGCAACTTGCAAGAAGAAATTTTATAATGACTTTAACAGTAGTTGTAAGAAAAGGTATAATAATTAAAGCAATTGAAGAGTTAAACAAAAGTGCATCATTTTCAATTATTGATTATGCAATTTTTTTTGAAATAGCCGGTATGGGTAAAGTGTTTTATATGGATGAAATTACTGCAACATATAGAGTATTAACAAATTCTGCAAGCCATTTTAATAATGTTGAAAAAAGAATAGCTTTTATAAAAAATATTGTTAAAATAAAAAAATACTATAATCAAAAGTATTTTTTGGGTAAGGATGATAATTATTTTTGTCGCGGGTTGCACACAGCAATGCTAAAAGAGTATGCTGTAAATAAAAATACCAAAAAATTTTTTTTAATGTTCAAAGAGGGTTTAAAGGAAGATATAAGGAATTGGTTTAATATTATTAATTATATACATATGTTACTTTTGTTTACAACTAAACGAAGAATAAAAAAATAAAAATGATAACTGCAAATTCAACTTTAGAAATATTCATTCCTTTAATTCTGTTTTTAATGTTACTGGCTACTAATGTTTTAAGATTGAAACGTTTTTTTGCAATGTCCAATTTTATTTTAGGGTTATATTCATTATCAATGTTTTCATTTACTGTTAATGCCATTTTTTTTAATAAAGGCTATTTTTATTTATATGAAGCCTTAGCTCTTATTACAATTTGCACATTAATTTTGATTAAACCTCTTTCAGATTTTGAAATGAAGGTTAATAAAAATATTATTTTAATTGAACTCAATAATACTAAGTTCACGGCGTTATCATATTTTTTCATTTGCTTAGGTATATATGCATGTATTTTTTATGCACAAAATTTAATACAAGTATTCTTTTATGGTATAATAAAAATGCGTGCAGACAAAATACATTTTTACGACAGTAGTCTTTTTTCAAAGCTTGCTGTTTTTGGTTCTTTTTGTTTTTCAATCTCACAATTCTTATTTTATTATAACATTATAAAATATGGATTTACACTATTAGCTAAATTATTATTGTTCTCATCAACATCCTTTATCTTTTATACTTTAAATGTTGCTGGTAGGGATGGAATTATATTATGGTTTTCAAGCCTAATAGCGCTATTTTGTCTTTTTTATCCTATAATTAGCGCAAGTGTACGAAAGAAATGCTATTATTATATGATGCTAAGTGCTATATGCGCTTTGCCAATATTTATTTTTATTTCGATTAGTCGTTTTGGTCAAAATGGAAATGATAAATTACTTTCGTCAATATTTGATTACTTAGGGCAACAACTATTTGTTTTGTCTTATAATATGCAAAAACTTGAGACTATAGATTATAAAAATAGTACACAAAATCTATTTGCGTTATTTTATGATATTATTAGCTTATTTGATGAAAAATATATTCGAAAAGATCGCTTTGAAATATTGTTAAGTGCACATAATTTAGGAATTCGCAGTAATCAATTTTCATTTTACATCGGTAACTTTTATGAAGGGGTAAAAATATATTGGTCATTTTTTATCATTTTGTTATGTTATCTCGTTTATAGAACAAATCTAAAAATTGTTTCAAATTACGTTTCAACATCAAAGCTACTAGTAGCCTGTTCTTGGTATATGATTATAATAGCTGGCGTTTTTTATTTTTATTATGGGCAATTGATTGGAAATGTATTTTTAATTGTTCCTTTTCTAATCAGATGGTTTATGATAATTAAGAGGTGACTATATGATATCCGTTTGCATGATTACTTATAATGGTGAAAAATTCGTAGAAGAACAAATTCGCAGTATTTTAGTTCAACTTGATACAGATGATGAATTGATTATTTCAGATGATGGGTCAATTGATAAAACATGTGAAATAATTAGAAAAATTGATGATAACAGGATAAGACTATTTAATAACCGAACAATTATTTGCAAATATAAAGGCACATTAATGAAATGCTATAAAATTGGTAAAAATATGGAAAATGCATTGAATAATGCTAGAGGGGAATTAATTTTTTTAGCAGATCAAGATGATATATGGACAAGTGATAAAGTAGCTAGAATGAAAAATAGTTTAAATAATGGTTACGATTTTGTTCTTTCTAATTGCATTATAATGAACGAAAGTTTAGAAACGACATATGATTACTATTTTAGTAAAGTTAAATTTCCATCTTCAAAATTTTTCTCAATTTTAAAGAAGACTTCATTTTTAGGTTGTTGTATTGCATTTAGGAAAGAATTATTACATAAAATCCTTCCATTTAAAAATGTTCCTCTCTTACATGATGCTTGGATATCCTTGGTGGCAATACAATATAGTAAAATAAAGTTTGAGCAAATACCTCTTCTTAAATACAGAAAACATAATAATAACAATTCATCTAGTTTTGTTAAAAGTGGTCATTCATTAATATTTAAAATTATATATCGCTTATATAGATATAAAGCATATTTGCAAATGATTTTGTTTTCTAATAAGACTATTACTAAATAATATTATGGACACTTGCAGAATAATAATTATCAGTAGTTATACTCCATCTCTAATAAATTTCCGTAAACAATTATTAATTGATTTTAAGAAAAAAGGGCTTCAAGTATATGCACTTGGTCCTGAAAAAGAAGAGAAGACAGAACAAGCGCTAAGAAGTTTAGGAATAAACTTTAAAAGATATTACCTTAAGGCAACAGGCACAAATCCTTTAAATGATATATTAACAATCATCAATTTGATTTACATTATCATAAAGATTCGCCCACAGTATGTTTTCACTTATACTATGAAACCGGTTGTATATGGTTCGTTTGTATCAAAATTACTAAGTATTAAAAACTGTTACGCTTTAATTACGGGTCTTGGTTCGCAATTTAACCAGCAGGGACAGAATAGTTTATCCGAAAAAGTATTATCGTTTTTTATAAAACATACTATTAATAAAAACAATATGGTTTTTTTTCAAAATCCTGATGATCAATCATTATTTAGAACAAAAAGATTATTAAAAAAGAATACACAAAGTATAATTGTAAATGGTTCAGGTATTGATATAAGTTCCTTTTCCTTTTGCACTGAATTACCGCAAACAATAACTTTTTTATTTATTGCGCGCTTAATTAAGGAAAAAGGAATACACCAGTTAGCAGAAGCTGCTAGAATAATTAAACAAAGATATCCTTTTGTAAAATTCCAAATAATAGGCTTTTATTATAAATGCAGCAACAGTATAAAAACAACTGAAATGGATGAATGGGTTAAAGATGGAATATTTGAATTTTTGGGCAGCCAAGATGACGTTAGACCATATTTAAAAAATTGTAGTGCGTTTGTTTTACCCACATATTATAGAGAAGGAACCCCGAGAACGATTTTAGAGGCAATGTCAATTGGTCGTGCAATAATTACAACAAAAGTACCAGGTGCTAAAGAAACAGTGATTGATGGTCACAATGGTTTTTTAATAGAGCCCAAAAGTGTTGAACAATTAGTGAAGGCTTTAGAAAAGTTAATTACTTCTGAAAAATTAATAAAAGAAATGGGCAGAAATAGCAGAAAAATAGCAGAAGAAAAATATGATGTAAATAAGGTAAACAAAACTATTACAGATGTAATATTTAATAATGTATAAACTGCTTATAAAACGCCTCTTCGATTTTACTGCTGCGGGCATAATATTATTGTTAGCATTGCCTGTATTAGCAATTTGTATAATACTGATATTTGTATCAATGGGGCAGCCAATATTATTCCGGCAGCAAAGACCGGGTTTTAACGCACGCCCGTTTATTTTATATAAATTTAGAACAATGAATAATAATTTACATTTATACAATGAACCATTACCGGATGCAGAAAGACTCACAAAAGTTGGAAAGATAATACGCAGCCTTTCGCTTGATGAACTGCCGCAGTTGATAAATGTGCTTAAAGGGGATATGAGCCTTGTAGGTCCGCGCCCTTTACTGATGGAATATTTGCCGTTATATAACGAAGAACAGAAAAGAAGGCACGACGTTAAGCCGGGCATAACTGGCTGGGCGCAGGTTAACGGCAGAAATGCAATTAGCTGGGAAGAAAAATTTAAGCTTGATATTTGGTATGTTGACAATATAAGCTTTATGCTGGATATGAAAATAATATTTTTAACAGTGCTGAAGGTTTTTAAGCGGGAAGGAATAAGTTCAGGAACTCATGCAACTATGGAAAAGTTTGAAGGAAGTTTGAAAAAATGAATATATTGTTAACCTCCGCCGGTAGGCGTGTTTCGCTGGTTAGGGACTTTAAAACTGAATTGAAAAAAGTTTTTCCGTCTTCCTTTGTGTACGCAACAGATATGAAACCCGAATTATCTTCAGCCTGCAGAGCATCTGATAAATACTTTGCTGTACCTAGGGTAACTGATAAAACATATATTCAGAAATTACTGGATATTTGTCTTGAAAATAGCATCAGGATGGTTGTACCAACCATTGATACCGAACTTTTAACATTAGCAGATAATAAACAATTATTTGCAAGCAATGGAATTGAAGTAATTGTTTCTGATAGAGAATTTATACAAACTTGCAGGGATAAACGGCTGACACATAAATTTTTTGATGAAGCCGGAATTAACAGGGCAAAGGAGATAGATAATGATAACCCTGATTTCCCAATTTTTGTAAAACCTTATAACGGCAGCTGCAGTCAGGATATTTATATTGTTGAAGATGAAAATATGCTCCAGAGTAAAAATTTTACAAACAGTAAATTTATGTTTCTTGAATATTTTGATCCTGCTGACCATACAGAGTTTACAATAGATATGTATTTCGATAAAAATTCAAAACTTAAATGTGTTGTCCCAAGGGAAAGGATTGAAATTCGTTCGGGTGAAGTAAACAAAGGTGTAACACGTAAAAATGTGCTTGTTAAAACAATAAATGAGAAATTTGCATACATAAAAGGTGCAGTAGGCTGCATCACACTTCAAGTATTTGTAAACATATATAACAAACAATTAATCGGGATTGAAATTAATCCCCGGTTTGGGGGCGGTTATCCGTTAAGTTATTTGGCTGGTGCAAATTTTCCAGGCTGGCTGATAAAAGAATATTTCTTAAATGAAGAAATAGATTATTATGTTAACTGGGAAGACAACCTGTTAATGCTGCGTTACGATGACGAAATTATAATTAAAAATTACATATGATAAAAATTGATAAGAAAACTGTTGTAGTTTTTGATTTAGATGATACCCTATATTCAGAATTTGATTATCTGCAATCAGCTTTTAAACAAATAGCAGCAATTCTATCATTGGAGATTAAGAAGGATATTTATGACGAAATGATATCTCTTTATGAAAATAAAGAAGATGTATTTAAAACCATAATTGAAAAGTATAATATTAAGGGTTTAACAAAACCAATGCTTTTAAGTAATTATAGGAACCATTTACCGGCAATAAACCTTCACGCCGGTTATAATACTTCACTTGAAAAAATAAAAGAAAAGTGCAAAGCCGTGGGTTTAATAACAGATGGGCGAAGCAACACACAAAGAAATAAGCTTAAAGCGTTAGGTCTTGATAATTATTTCAACGATATAATTATTTCCGAAGAATTCGGTTCTGAAAAACCTGATGAACGTAATTATAAATACTTTGAAAGTAGATATCCCAATTACAAATATTGGTACATCGGTGATAATATTAGCAAAGATTTTATAACTCCAAATAGACTAAATTGGATTTCAATTTGCCTTAAAAATAGCGGCAAAATAATTCATTCAAGTACAGTAGAGCATCCACTTGAATACCAGCCATTGTACTCCATAGAATCTTTGAATGAATTATTGTGAAATGTTACTAATATTGATAAACAAGGTAATCGCAACAAAATATCATTTGGAATTTTAACGTCGTTGGCAACCCTGGCAGAGTTATTAAGATAATGGATAATTTATAATTTATAATGCCGTGCCCTGGTTAACCTGTCTTTTTCTTAACCTTAATCTTAACCTTGTCTTATAATTTTTAACCCAGATCGGTCATTACAAATCAAATAATTATAAAAACACCAAAATAGTTGACCGCAATGGGTAACCCCGACTTAGAAAATCATACATTCTGTTTCTCAAGAATGTATAGATTTTGTTAGTCGATCCTCCATTATTTTGTTTCCTAATGGCGGATTTGGGTTTAATTGTTTATTGCTAATTATTCATTGATAATTGTTTTTCCTTAACCTAAGCCTTTATCTCAACCTTAAAAATATATGATAAACAAATTT
>CAYWKX010000042.1:0-9569 GCA_964459185.1 uncultured Muribaculaceae bacterium
GCCCTGCATAGGCGAACACGAAGCCGTCCTTGTTGATAATGGAATCTGCGTTGATATTTACATAGCTGAGCGCGTCGCCCTCACGGTATTTAACTATTGGTTTTGTCATGTGTTGCTCCTTTCTATGTCGGCTTTCCATCTGCATCCGTCACACGCGCCGTTGTGTGCTTCGCGGTATTTGCCGCATTTCAAGCACAATTCGTTGCGGCAGTTGTGCAGTTCGGCTTTCAGCCGCTCGACTTCGCGCTTCAGCATTTTAACCTCTGCCATCGAAAGCATCAGATCGATGCCAATGTCTGTCTGGCGGGTTTTGACGTCAAGAACTTCGTTTAAGCCTTCCATAATTTCATCGTATTCACTCATAATGTGCCCCCTCTCTTAATCTTTATAATTAATTATACCATAGATTCTGAAAAAAGTCAAGAAAAAAAGACGCTCAATTAAGAGCGTCTGTATACCATGTTATTATATTTCTTATATAGTAAAAACACTGTAAATTAAATCTCAAATCAATAAAAATACTACTTATAAAATTATTAATCGAAACACAAATTTTACGACTAAACTTTTCGCTCAGAATCGTAAAATTAAAACCCTCCATCTAAGTAATTAAAGGCGCCCATATATGGACTCATTCCACTAATCATAGATAGCAGACCCCCAGAGCGCTTATCGAGTTCCTTTACGACTATTTCATATAGGTCTTTGCGCGCAGTTGATTTGGGTCCGTCCCAATACCACAACGACTCGTAACTCTGATTGGGTTTACGCTGATTAGCGATGGCACAAGCGTAGTTGCGCGACCATCCGTTAGCCATGCACAGTTTTATAAAACGTTTACGTTTCATTTACATTCTCCTCTTGTATTTTAAGTTTCATTTCATGGACTTCCTGGGGATCGGTGATTTGTTGAAGATTTAAATGACTGTCCCATTTTACATAGATAATAGGAAAGTCATACTTCGAGAAGTCAACCTCACGATACCATTGAGTGACATGATCTGGGTATCCACGTTGAACGAGGAAATCATGTCCATGGATTAGTTTACCACACCATATACAATATCCAACTATAGTCCGATATATCCTACGTCCATCGTGTGAGCGCTCGTATGCACGATATAACTCGTATTCGTGTTTATGATTACTCTTCTTAACAGTTCTCTTGCGCCGAGGTCTATGCTTAGGAATCGTAGGATTATAGTTCTTACAATTATTTACAAACTCAACCATATTACTCCTCCTCGAAGGTATATTTATCTCCTTTAATTGGAGTTAAGTCACTCCAATGTTGATATAAGTTACCATCTGTACGATAGATAATGTATCGATCTTCTGATACTGAGCAGTCCATATCCACTTGGATATTAAAGTACTCAAGAAAATGTTTGTCTGATTCGGTAATCTCTTTCTTGTGCGCGCTGATATATTCATCAATGTGCGCTACTCCATAAGAAGATTTTACCATTTGCTTGACTGTTATCTGAGAAAGATTCTTTGATGATAACCAGAAATAAATTAATTCCTCTGGTGTCATCGTATCATTATATACAAAAACATTACGCATAATTCCATGAGTAACTGGCGCGTGTTCTTGCGCTGGTATCTCGCTATATGAGTATGCAACAACATCAATACCTTCCATACCCATAAATGTATAATTGCGCGTTTGAATTTCGATTTGGCGCACATAAGGGCGCACTGTCTCAACTACTAACTTTATCCATTCTGGAAATAATGTTGGCTCAGTGCTTCCAGTAATTACTACAGTGTCAATATTATACTCTTTAACAATCGATATCAAACGTGCAGCATACCTCATTGGATATACCTCATAGAATAGATCGCTAAAGAATTTTTGCTTATCTTCTATACCGGCTACACAGAATGGACAACGGTATGGACACTTTTTATAGGGAGAATTAACTTGTAAATTCATATAAACACCTCTTAATAATCAAACTTAATAAGAATAATTTCGCTCCTAGGTATTTCAAGAATCTTCTCAAGTACATTCTCTAATTCCTTTAATGGAGTATCATATCCAAAAGGGGCAAACTCAAATTGAATATAACAATCGTTGCCTGGGCAATATATTGAAATAAAAGTATCTTGCTCTTGTTTCGATAAGAGACCTTCTAATGTAGACCAATCAATTATCGTTACTATCTTACGCAGTTCCACACCTTTTTTCATTTTAAACCCTCTCTTAATCTTTATAATTAATTATACCACAAAATCGCTCAAAAGTAAAGAAAAAAGACGCTCAATTAAGAGCGTCTATATTCCATGTTATGATAGTTTTGTCGATTTCTTCTACGATTCTAAAACCTAATGAAGCGAGATATAGTTTTAATCTAGGCGATAGTAAAAGAGTAAATTCAATTGAATATTTACCTTCAAAAATTGCGGCTTCAATTAGATTGAAAACTTCCTTTGTTTGAGTTTCATTTTCAATTGTGCGCGTATATGCGGTTTTCGCATTAATCATTGAAATTCTCCTTATCAATAAGGCACATTATAACAAGTGCCAAAAATATACATAATAACATTAATCCCACCATGAGGACTTCACACGTTTATAGTCCCCTCCACTTATTAGATACATAGTCTTGCGCACCTTATGCGCGCATTCGCGCTTAAAATTCTTTTTCGATTTACGAACTATTTTGCGCGGGTACCTCTTGTCATCAACCCACTCACCTTCAATAGTACGATAACCAGGATAGTAGTATCGACTAGCCCAACCTAGTTCTCTTATCTCACGCTCTGCGCGAACACGTTCAGTAATCTTCCATGAACGTCTATAGTCACGTCCACGTGAGGTACATCTATCTTTTCTCGGTGCAACAAACACTGGACCGCTAGAATGTTCAGCATCTTCACAATAGCCGAACTGCCAATGTTCACCGCCAATTTTATCACACCATAAATACTCAGGCTGCCAATCATAGCCGTATTCTTCACGACTTAACTGCGCCTTTCGACGTTCTCTATTAAAGGCATTATCATATGGGCATGTAGAGCATAAGCGCTCGAACTTATCGTAAACATCACTATAACGACTATAAAAACCCATAATAACACTTCCTTAATTATTTATTGCGCCAGTGCTCTAAATAAATTTATTACAAGCGCTTCATTAGAGTGTTGCGACTGTACCATCTGGTTCCTCTGTTTTAATCTCTCCCTCTATACAGTTAAGAGAGTTAATAATATCTTTATAGATATCATATGAGTCTATTGCGCCCTCTTGTACTTTTTTAAGTATAGTAATGGCTTTATTAATATCATAAGGATAAATCCCATCAACAAGTGATAATTTAACTGCGCCTACCTCAATCAATCGCGAAAGAGCAATTAATGTAAAGTAACATGGAACTGAAGTCATTTCCATTCCAATGCCACCATTCTCCATCTGCGCTAGTCCTTGATTAAAACCAGCAACCTTTAATGATTTCCAAATTGCTTCATTATTAATATTCATATTATTCTCCTCGCTCTATCTTCTCTCTCCTTATTGCGCGAGCGAGATCATAAGATATATCCGATATTTCTTCCTTTGCATTATAGAATTGAATTTGAGTAAAAAGGTCATCTGTTGGATAGAGATAGATATCTATTAATGAATAACTTCTCTCTAGATAATCTAAACAAGCAATAAACCCCTTTATCTTATCATAATAGTAATAGCCTTGAAGAACTACTGCGCCATCAACACTAAGCGCCTGTTGGTCTGCAAATGTTGAATTTGTATAAACTATAAGTTCCATATTAATTCCTCTCTCTTAACTCTTATAATTTATTATAACACAAACTCCTCCTAAAGTCAAGGACTTTTAATCATTGCGAAGCTCGCGAGCGATTTCGCGAAGCGAAATCTGCGATGGCGACTGAGCAATAAGCACGCTACCAGCCCACTGTGCGGCTGTCCGACAGGCGGAATCCGAGGCTCGGACAATTCGTTTCACGATTTACGTTTTAGTTCGAAAAATGAAAAAATGAGTATATATTATTATATATTATATATTATATATTTCTCTATTGCCGCCCGGACATCCACGTCCGTGGCTCGGACAAATTTTCCGAGTCTCGGACACCAGAGTCCGAGGTGCGGACGTCCAGATCTCGGACAAAGCGTGAAAATGTCCGAGCGTCGGACCGACTGAAAATTTTAAGTCCGCCGCTCGGATTCCTATGTCCGTGCGGCGGACACCAGAGTCCGAGGTGCGGACTCGCGCTAAAATTCGTATTCAATTGGCACCGATTCTTTTGGTTCGACTTCTGATTTCGGTATGTCCGTGCTGCGGACTGGTATCTCAAAAAAATTATAAAGATTCCCTTGAATGATTTTCAGATAGCCTTTCGATTGAAGACTAGCGAAAGCATCATAATAAGATGAACGCTTTATACCTGTTTGGTTTTCTACTGCTACATATGATAACTCTATTTTGTATCCATTCACATTCCCACATAGGTAATACCATAGTTTAAATTCAGGATAGTTCAATTTATTAAATGCGTCCATTGTGATATCTTTATCTATTTGAGTAAAGTTGCGCTTGTGATTGGGCGCACGATTGATAATTATCGTGCGTTGATTTGGAACACTCATTTCTACTCCTTGGATTCTAGTTAGCTAAATATCAGTGAAATCAATCCTACGATTAGCGCCATAATTAGAACCACGATTGTTATAGCAATTCCTAGCGCAAGGCAAAGTAGGAATTGAATTTAGTTTCTATTATCATTTTAGTTTCCTTTATTATCCCTTTTGTGCATAGCGAACCAAAGACTAATATCTTTATGATAAGCCCAGGCGCACGCTCCGACCCATATAATTCCACCAATGATAATTTCAATAGGCATAATAATTCTCCTTTATGACAACATACTATCGACGATTTGATTTACAAGTTTTCCATCTGCTTTACCTTTGGTAATTGGAATTAACTCTTTCATGATCTTACCTTTATTTGCCTTAATAGGCATGATAGGGCCATTGAAGATAATCTGATTAATCCTCATCTTAATTTGGGATTCAGTCATCTGCGCCGGTGCGTATCTTTCAAGAACCTTTAGGCGTGCTTGCGCTGGTTCGATGATATCCCATCTATCAACAGGCGCCGTATCAATGGTCTCTTTAGTCTGTTTGATTTCCTTCATAAGGACTTCAACTTCCTCAGTTTTAGTTAACGGCGCACGCTTCTCCTTTTCTTTAAGTTGAAGTGCGCCCAGTAACATTGAAAGTGTTAGCTTCTCACTTGCCCAACCGGCCTTTAATGCCTTGTTCATATCCTGTCTGATTGTATCTATTAGCATAGTCAATTCCTTTCCTTTCGTTACAACTTAAAATTCAAGTTCTTTTTTATAATACTTCTAGCGCTACCTTATTCGTCATATTTAAGTAGGAATAATGGATCAACAGCTTTAAAAGACTGTTTACCATCTTGGCTTCTAAATACACAGCCTTCGCGCCATATATTCTTGTTGAGTGCGCTCTTTGCGTGGGCGTAATCAAGAACCTCTTGGACTGTATCTGGTAGGATATAATCAGTGTCAATAATAGGAACAAACTTTAATCCAGCGTTTGATAGTATAGAGTTTGCTACAAGAGAACTTGCGCGCCCATGTGGATAGATAAGATTAAAAGCATAGAATTCAAAATCTTTTAACTGATACTTATTTTTTTGAATACCAGGTCCACAAATTTCTCCTTGAATTGCTACCCAATCATTATCTTCAATAAGTGATAGCAGAATCTTCTCAATATTTTTAGACTTTGCTATCTTCCAATAGTGACTATCATCATCGGCAAATAGGCGTAGATTGCGTGAGCAAACTATAAACTCATATTTAATCTTGCCATACCAAGTTTTATGTTTCTTTAGAGCAAGACTACAACTACAACCATCTATTTTTTCTGTTGCGATCCAAGGTTGTTTAATAGATAAAACATAAGGTACAGACTGCACCCGATTTTCATCTGTTTTTGAAATAAAAGTAGGAAATCCTTTTCCTTTTCCTTTTCTATGATCTTGTTTATAAACAAGTTGTCTAAACCATTCCATCTTCATTAGAAACTTTGGATATTTGTGTTTAGTAACTGGTTTTTGAGTACTTGTTGATTCAGTATCCATTGTTCCAGTATATTGGGTAATACCAAGTTGTTCAGTAACATCGTCTCCAACTTGATAATTCCCTTCTTTTAAAATACTTATTGGAAAACAAATACCTTGAGATAAAACACCAGCCATTTTCATAGTTTTAATTCTAAAATTTTTAGAACGTAAGAATTCAAATTCTGGTCTTTCTGGAAGAACTGAATCTACTTCAATATAGACACACAAATCTCCAACCTTATAATCGGAAACTTGAATTATAACTTGCCAGCCCAACACTCCAGCTAAAACGATTTTATCCTTATTAGCAATAGGTTCGATCCATTCAATTTTTTCAATATGTGCTAGACTTCTCATATCTCTCCTTCTTGAGTAGTATAACCTCGCGTAGTAGCGAGGTTACATACTCACGTTTTCTTTTCAACTCCACAAATTGTTTTCTCAGATTGGGTGCGCATTTCTTCAAATACTTTGATGTAATCAAGCTCTGTTAGGAAGTCTTTCTTATCTATCGATAAGGTGTGCAAGCTCTGTAAGTCAGAACTAGCAACACTCGCCCACTTAGAATCCATCGCGCACCTCCGCTATAGAAATTACTTAGAACATTCTTTGAATATCTTCATCAGGGTTTCCCCTCTATTCAATATGTTTGATAGTTCAGGTTCAATGTTAACCAATACAAAATCAAACTGCGCTGATAATTCAATTCAGGACGCAATCGAAATCACCAAAGTAAGATAGAAATACCTTTGTTTCATCAACTAGGGCCATTGGTTCCTCTACTTCTTCATATACTTCAGGGTCATACTTTCGCAATACTTCATTAAATTCGCTTGTATTACCAAACATCTTTTTCATGAAACAAAGCGCAATAGCCTTACTTTTATCATAGACATCTTCTTCATGACACTTAACCATAGTCTTAGTGCCATCTGTCCAGAATACGATTGTTGCTGGGCCATTGAAGAGGATATTCTTAACAAGATCAGCCATACGAGGTGCCTTGCGACTTCTTGGAATATTAACCGGAATAGGAGGAGTTTTAACAGATTTCATTGGACTCTCCTTTTCTACTAGAATTGCTTTAGCAATCGTCTGTGTTGCAGCGGTGCTTGTTGGCAAGAAGCCGATAACAGTGACATTGTTATTATATGTGTGACCGCATTCATTTGTAATCTTATATGTTTTGCCAATCTCAAGTATTATATTGGCGCCAATCTTGTAATGGTATTCACGATTAGAAGATGGGAATGTTACTTTAACTACCATTTGGATTTCTCCTCTCATTTTATACTATTATTATATCATAGTTTTATTTAAAAGTCAAGCTTTGTTAGCTATATTGTTGCTCCAATAAAAGAACTCTGAATGCGAACCCACATCATATTTGCGCTCGTCCAATGAAAGGCTTGGGAAGTATTGGCGCATATTGCCAGCTTATGATCAATCATTTCAACCCCTCCAAGTAGCTTTCACTAGTTCGGGTGAAGCTGTATATTTACTGCCATCTTTTTCAATGATGCAGTAATTCTTCCTCGCCCTAGGATTAAAGCCGACGAGATAATAAATCTTGCCGCCAGACTCTAAAGGCTTACGATAATGTTCAGGAAGGAAACCGTAGTTCCGACAATAGGTATTAAAGAGATTCTGCTCGGCGCTCATCTCATTAGCACCTTTTTTATTAAAGGAAACAGAAACTGTTGCTGTCACATTGTCGTACTTAATATTCCCAGCGTAAACCTCACAGCCGTATTTCGCTGCAACAGATACCAGCGCCCTGTCGATGTCTTCTCTCATATTTTGGAGTGTAGCTTTATCAAACATTATTTTTATTTCCTTTCTTACCTTATAATTTATTATAACACATTTTTTAGAAAAAGTCAATTAGAATTTTGTTTAAATCTTTCAATTTCAAAGGTACCGAGTCCATGCAATCCAGGACTTTCATTGCTATCAGTGGATTTATAGTGCGCCTTATGATGTTGAGGATACATATACTCAATCATTGCAAAATTTGCTACGTCGCAGAGATATTCAATATTGCCAGTGTCTAAATACTTATCAATGCGCATTTGTAAACTCTTCATTGCGTCCGCAGTTTTATATGTTTCGTAGCAATCTTTAACCCATCCATATTTATAATGAGACATTACCATCATATCTTTTCTAATTTTATCAAATTTTTCTGAATACTCGGTTTTTAATAGTTCTTCATTACTTAGCATATTATTACTCCTTTACTAATTATATAATTATTATATCATATTTTTATATAAAAGTCAAGAACAAAAAAAGAAACATCCATAAGATGTTTCTTTTAATATTTTATGCACCGGTATATGTTCCTAATACTCCAAAAATGGTAACTCCGCTTTTAATGTTAGCAGCAATTAGATTTGCATCACTAACAGTAATTAAAGAAGTTGTCCCATTACAATAACCTTCTGGCGCAAGAATTTTAACTGTTGTTCCATCAACACTATCAAAAGTGCCTGCTGATTCAGTTATTGTGGCAATGTTACCAATTACTTTATTACCATTAACATAACCTATTTGATTATCTAATACAGTAGAACTTATAATTCCACTATATCCAACAGGAACAAATTCGGTTAAATGAAGGCCGCCTTCGACATAAATTCCATCTACATAAAAAGTTATACCTTGTGTAGTTGGAGTTGATAACTCTAGCCAAACAAAATTAGTAATATCGGCAGGAAGCGTTCCAGAAACTGAATATCTATACCAAGTAGTATCTAAAGCAACAAGTTGCGTGTCAATTGTTGTTTTAATAGGCCCAGCGTCAAAAGAATATAGAGAAGCTTCAACAGTATCTCCAGCAGTTCCTTTAGCATAGAAAGAAACAGTATAATCTTGTCCACCAGTAAATCCAGTTAAGAACTGAACTTTCCAACCTTCTCCTGTTACGGAACCAGGTGTTACAGCTTTTAGACTATAACCACCATCCCAATGTTGAGTAGAATCTCTTGTAAGAGTAGTACTATTAATAGAGGTAAAATCATTAATATTATCTTCCATTGAAGATATACTTGCGGTTGTTAGATTTAAACCTACGGCATCATAATTACCATATACTCCAAACAAATCAATCCCAGTTTTAATATTATGTGCAGAAAGATCAACTTCGGGCATACCAGCAACTGAAGTTAATCCATCATAGATACCAGTTGCAGGAATAACTTCAATCCCACTACCTTCATAGACAGTAAAATCTGCTGCTTGTGTAGCAACTATAGGAGCAAGTGTTCCAACTACTTGTGCGCCATTCACATAGGCAATTTTATTTAACATAAGCTCTGAAGCTAATGCGTCAGCATCCCCAGTGTATGTACCAAGAACATTGGCTAAAGTAACTCCAACTTTAATATCTGCGGCAGATGGTTCAAATGTTCCAGTTAATTTATCTGTAGCATCATTAGAATAGAA
>CAYWKX010000043.1:0-9397 GCA_964459185.1 uncultured Muribaculaceae bacterium
GGGGTTGGCTAGTGTGATACTAGCACCAATTCGCCTAAAAATTTGAATTGGTGATTAATATAATAATCGATACTTAAATATTTGTCAAGTAAAAAGGATAAAAAAGTTGGAAAATATTGATATTTTTGTCTAATTGTGTTATTCTAATATCGTATGGAGGATTATTCATGAATGTAAGAAAACTTTTTGGTACAATTATAGGAATTATAGCCTTTATTATTTTAATAGCTGGTGCAACATTTGCATGGTATACTTGGACAAGCAACAATACCATTGTTAATGGTACAACCGGTTGTTTTACCATAGATTATATAAAAGGTACTGATATAAGTGCGGGGAGCTTAATTATGTCTAGTACATATTCGGGAGGATTAAGTGCAACAGTAACTATTAATATATCAAGTAGTTGTTCAATTACTGGTACAGCGGATATTATTTTAACCACTAATGTAACAGGAACAACTGCGGCCCTATTAGCTGAATCTGCACTAAAATATGCTGTTTATCAAGGTGCTACTTATGTTAACGCGGGAACAATTTCTGCTACTGGAGCTTTAACTGTAGCTAACGATATCACCTTAACCACAACTGCTACAGCATATACGGTATATGTTTGGTTAGATGGGTCTATCGCTGATAATGAATATGTGGGATATACATATTCTGGATATATAAGTGCATCTGCACAACAAACATCTAGTTAAAACAACTTAGTTTTTTTTTTATAAGGAGGTTACTGATGGACTATATTAAAGGTATATATACTAAAGAATTATATCATAATGATAAAAATAACTATTATGTAGGAGTTTTAAAATTATTAGAGACCAATATTGAAGAATTAAGAAATAAGAATAGTGTATATTTTACGGGAAATCTCATTAATTTAAGTTATCGAAAAAGTTATAAAATGTATGGTGATTTAACAAGACACCCTAAATATGGAATCCAGTTTTTAGTAACTACTTATGAAGAAGATTTACCTACTAAAAAAGATGAATTAATTGAATTTTTATCCAGTGACTTATTTCCAATCGGAGAAGTAACAGCTAAAAAAATAGTTAATCTTTATCCTGAAAAAACAATTGAAACAATTTTAGCCAATCCTAACTGTTTGTTAATGATACCAAGATTATCCGAGAAGAGAATAAAGAGAATTCATGAGGTTTTAAATAATTATAAATCTACTAGTGAAGTTATTTTAAAACTAACTAAAATGGGTTTTACTAATAAAGATTCTCTATCTCTATTTAGTAAATATAAAACTACTATTACCAATATTATTGAAGAAGATATTTATTCATTAGTGGAAGAAAAGGATTTAACTTTTTTAGAAATAGATGAGATTGCTAAAAATATTGGAATAATAGAAAATGATGACAGACGATTAAAAGCTCTAATTATATATGTTATGGAAACTCTTACTTTTGAACAAGGAGATACGTATTTATACTTAAATGAAATATTAACCTTTGTTAATAGGTTTTATTCAATAACTTCTTTTGAATTAGAAAATTTGATTATAAAATTAAATAAATTAGGTAAAATAATTATTGAAGATGATAAATATTATTTAAAGAAATATTATGATGCAGAACATTATATTGCTAACCGATTATGTTTTTTGAATAATATTCCTTATAAAAATATAAAAGAATTAGATAAAGAATTAAAAAAGGAAGAAAAAAATAATAAAATTATTTATGATGAAACTCAAAAATTAGCAATTAAAAAGTCTTTAACTAGTAATTTAACTATTATTACTGGGGGACCTGGGACCGGTAAAACAACAATCATTAAAGCAATTGTTAATTTGTTAAAAAAAGTTTATCAGGTAAAAGATAATGAAATAGCATTACTTGCTCCGACTGGAAGAGCAGCTCGTCGTTTAATGGAAACAACAACACTCCCGGCATATACTATTCATAAATATTTAATGTGGGATAAGGAGACTAATAAATTTGCTATTAATGAAAATAATCCCAATCCTGAAAAATATTTAATTATTGATGAATCGAGTATGATTGATACTATTCTAATGTCTTCTTTATTAAAAGGAATTACCGAAAAAGTAAAGATAGTCATGGTCGGAGATTATTATCAATTACCAAGCGTTGCCCAAGGTCAAATATTAAAGGATTTAATAGATAGTGATATGCTTGATGTTATAAGTTTAAACAGATTATATCGTCAGAATGAGGAATCATATATTGTTAATTTAGCTTATGAAATTAAAAATAAGGATATATCAGAATATTTTACTGCTAAAAAAGATGACTATAATTTTTTAGAATGTTCTTCCGAAGATGTTTTAAATGTTATTTCTAATGTTATTTCCAAAGCTATAGAAAAGGGATATACAGAAAATGATATTCAAGTCCTAGCTCCTATGTATAAATCAATAAATGGTATTGATAATTTAAATATTATGCTACAGGAAAAGTTTAATCCTAAAGACTCTAATAGAAATGAATTAAAAATTAAAGATGTTATATATCGTGAAGGAGATAAAATATTACAATTAGTAAATGATCCCGATAACAATATATCAAATGGTGATTTAGGATATATTGAAAGTATTAAAAATGATAATAAACAAGAAGAAATAAGAATTAATTATGATGGAATAAGGGTAAAATACCAAAAGGATAAATTTGTTAATTTTCGTCATGGATATGCAATTAGTATTCATAAATCCCAAGGTAGTGAGTTTAAGATGGTAATTATACCTTTTGTTAGTTCTTTTAAAAGAATGCTTTATAATAAATTAGTTTATACTGCTGTAACTAGGAGTAAAGAAAAATTAATTTTAGTTGGAGACGTTAATGCTTTTATTTATGGGGTCAAAAACGATTATATAGAAAATAGAAAGACTTCTTTAAAAGATATTATAGTAAAGAAGTATAATAAATAAGAAAATACCAATACTAATAATGGTACTTTTGTACCTATCATATGCTAGGGAGATGATGTCGATGAGAGTAAAATCAGGGCTCGCTTTAGTAGCTATGGGTGTTGGTGGTACTATTTTATATCAAAATATCAGAAATGGTAATGTGAAAAGAATGGTATCTAAAATGAAAAGATCTAAAACTAAAGCAGCAGCAGACTTAGAAAATATGATATAATAGAAAACCTCTTTTGGGGTTTTTTATTATAGATTAAATTTTTGATAAAATATTGTATTATTAAAATAATATGATATAATTAAGATATAAGTAAAAAACAAAAAAAAGATTAGTATATTAATAATATTTTATAGAGATCTTAACAAAGGTGGAAGTTAGGTAAATATTTTAATAGAAGCTCCTTTTTAGTGTGATTAATAATCACCGGGTAAAACCGTTATCTAAATTAAGTATAATAGGATGGTACCGTGCTTAGGCACTCCTAGAAGGTAGCATCTTTTTTATATAAAAAAATTATTTATATTAAAAGGAGGTGATAAAATGAACAAAGTAATTGCAATTGTAGGGATGCCAGGAAGTGGTAAGAGTCTTGCTTCAGATTATCTAGAAAAAAGAGGTTATAAGAAAGTTTATTTTGGGGGAGTAACAATGCAGAAGCTAAAAGAAGCAGGCTTAGAGATAAACCCTGAAAATGAAAAGATGATGCGTGAAAAATTAAGAGCAGAATTAGGGATGGGAGCATATGCTAAAATATTATTACCAAGTATAAGAGAATATTCTCTAACTAATAATGTAGTTATTGATGGTCTATATTCTTGGGATGAGTATAAAATATTAAGTGATGGACTTGGAAATAATTTAAAAGCTATCGCCATCATTGTAGACAAGGAAATTAGATATGAAAGACTATCTCATAGAGAAATAAGACCATTAAATAAAGAGGAATCAATTAATAGAGACTTATCAGAAATAGAAAATATTGATAAATCTCCACCAATTGTTTATGCCGATTTTTATTTATACAATAATGGAACTATTGAAAATTATTATAAAACATTAAATGAAATAATAAATAAGATAGAAAGAGGAGAAAATATATGAAAAAATTAACCGGAGAACAAATAATTAAGACATATATTAACTTCTTTAAAGAAAGAGGTCACACTGAAATTGAAAGTGGTTCATTAATTCCCCAAGATGATCCTTCAATTTTATGGATAAATGCTGGGGTAACACCATTAAAAAAATATTTTGATGGTTCAGTTACGCCTCCTAATAAGAGAATTACTAGTTGTCAAAAATGTATTAGAACGGGAGATATAGAAAGTGTCGGTAAAACGGCTAGACATCATACTTTTTTTCAAATGCTAGGTAATTTTTCAATCGGTGATTATTTTAAAGAGGAAGCTTTAACATGGGCTTTAGAGCTTTTAACTAGTGATAAGTACTTTGGAATTGATAAAAATAAATTATATATGACTGTTTATCCAACTGATGTAGAAGCATATAATATTTGGATTAGGCTAGGGATAGATCCATCCCATATATTTCAATTAGAAGGTAATTATTGGGAAATTGGGGAAGGACCATCTGGTCCTGATAGTGAAATATTTTATGACCGTGGTGAGAAATATGACAAAGATAAATTAGGGGTAAAATTACTATCTGATGAAATAGAAAATGATCGTTATATTGAAATATGGAATAATGTTTTTAGTCAATATAATGCTAAAAAAGGAATAGCTAGAAGTGAATATCAAGAACTACCAAGTAAGAATATAGATACTGGTATGGGAGTAGAAAGAATGGCTTGTATTTTACAAGGAGTTGAAACAAACTATGAAACTGATTTATTCCTACCAATAATGAATAATATATCAGAAATTTCTGGTTTTCAATATAATGGTCAAATGGAATTTAAAGTAATCGCGGATCACATTAGAACATTAACTTTTGCTCTAATTGATGGGGCTACTTTTGATAATTATGGAAGGGGATATGTTTTAAGAAGGCTTCTAAGAAGAGCCGTAAAAATGGGAAAAAGATTAAATATAGGAAGAGCATTTTTAGGTGACTTAGTAGATATAGTGGTAGATAAATATGTTTCTATTTATCCTGATTTAATTAGTAATAAAAGCTTAGTAAAAGAATTGATTACTAAAGAAGAGGAATTATTTCATAAAACATTATTATCTGGTGAAAAAAGATTAGAGGAAATATTTAATAATAGCGAGTCGAAACAGATAACGGCTGATGATGCTTTTAAACTATATGATACTTATGGTTTTCCTATTGAATTGATTATAGAATATGCCGAAGAAAAAGGATTTACAGTTGATACTATTGGGTTTAATAAATTTATGGATATTCAAAAAGAAATGGCTAGATCAAGAAGAAAAATTGGTAATAGTATGAATTTACAAAATGAATTATTAATTAATTTTAAAGATGAAAGTCATTTTGTTGGATATGAAACATTAAAAACAGAAACAAAAGTAATAGCCTTAATAAAAGATAATACCTTTGTAGAGGAAATATCTGATACAGGTTATATTGTTTTGTTGGATTGCCCTTTTTATGCTGAATCAGGAGGTCAGGTTTCTGATATTGGCTATTTAAAAAATAATGAATCTAAAGTTGAAGTGATAGATGTTGTTAAATCACCAAATAAACAACATTTATTATATGTTAAGGTTCTTGAAGGATCATTAAAAAAAGGTGCCCCTATTATAGCAAAAGTTGATCCCGATAGAAGAATGAGTATTATGAAAAATCATAGTGCTGCCCATTTACTCCAGAAGTCTTTACAACAATTATTGGGTAATAATGTACATCAAGCAGGTAGTAAAATAGATGTTGATAGTTTTAGATTTGACTTTACTTATCAAGGTAAATTAAGTGATGAGATACTTATTAAGCTTGAAGATAGAGTCAATGAGAAAATAAATTTAAACATAGATACTGATATAAAATATACCACTTTAGAAGAAGCTAAAAGCAAGGGTGCAATGGCTCTATTTGAAGATAAATATGGTGATAATGTCAGGTTAGTTACGATGGGAGATTCATTGGAATTATGTGGTGGTACTCATGTAAAAAATACTAAAGATATTGGTAAATTTGCTCTGATTTCAGTAGAAAATAAGGGATCGAATACTTATCGTATTACTGGAACTACTGATAAAAATATTCTTTCTAAATTAACTCAAGAAATATCTTTCTTTAATGAAAAAATGATGATTTTATTAGAAAAAGCTAAAAAGATAATTGTTGAAGCAAAATCTTTAGATATAGAATTAAATTTTAATTTTGATATTGATAATACACCTCCAAGTAGTTATAGAGATATTATTTCTAATAGGAATGAGCTTAATAAGTTAAATCTAAGTATTAAGAATTTAGAAAAGGAATTTTTAGATAAAAAAGCCAATAAAACAATTAGTAATTTAGATATTTTTCTAAATACTAAAGAAATAATTAATGATTTAGAAGTAATTTTATCAATTACTACAGACTATGAGGTTAGTGTTTTAAAACAAATAGTGGATGCTTTAGCTAATAAATTAAATAATTACTTTATAATATTAGCTAATGTTAATGATGGTAATGTTAATTTTATTTGTAGGAGCAATTCATCAAAAACTAATTGCGGATCAATAGTAAAAGATTTATCAACTAAATGCAAAGGAAATGGTGGGGGAAGTCCTAATTTTGCTCAAGGTGGGGGAACTGATTCAGAGGATATTGTTTCCTTACTCGGAGATTTAAAGGATTCATTAAAGGAATTATAAATACATTTACTTGTATTTTTTTCTTTTTTTTGATATAATCAATTAGGTCTTAACTTTATTAAGAAAGGAGGAAAATGAGTAAAATTAAAATGTTTGGTCTTGGTGGATTAAACGAAAATGGAAAGAATATGTTTGTTATAAACATAGACGATGATATTTTTGTATTTGAGGCAGGACTAAAATATGCTGATGAAAGCACATTAGGAATAGATTATATAATTCCTAATATTGATTATTTAAAGAAGAAGAAAGAAAAAATTAGAGGGATATTTTTAACTCATAGTCATGATGAAAATTCCGGGGCTTTAGTAGATATTGTTAAGGAACTAAAAGATGTAAAGATATATGGATCTAAATTTACAATCGAGATAGTTAAAAAAGAATTTGAAAATTATGGGGTTAATTTAAATAACTTAATCGAAATAAAAGCTCATAAGACACTTGAATTTGGTAATATAAAAATATTCCCTATTAGTCAATCACATTCAACACCAGATAATCTGGGTTATGCTATTTATACTGCAGATGGAGTAATTTTTTATTCATCTGATTATGTATTTGATTCATTAATGAGAGGACCATATAAAACAGATATTGGTAAACTTGCTTATATTGGTAAGCAGGGAGTATTATGTTTACTAACTGAATCAATTTATGCTGATAAAATTGGTCATACTGCACCCAATCATCGAATAGCTAATTTAATTAGAGAAACTCTAAATCATACCGAAGGTAGAATTGTTTTTAATATCTTAAATTCCCATTTATATAGAATACAAGAATTATTTAATGAAGTATCAAAGACCGATCGTAAAATAGTAATAATGGGAAAGAGATTACAAAATATTATTAATGAAGCCTTAGAAAATAATTATTTAAAAATTGATAAGAATTTAATTGGAGATTTAACTAATATTAATGACAAAAATATAATTATTTTAAATTCTAATGAACGAGAGAAACCATATTATAATATGATGAAAATAGTTAATGGTTATGATAAATTTATTAAATTATCCGAAAGTGATACTGTTTTCTTAGCTACTCCTATATACGAAGGAAGAGAAAAAACATATTATCGTTTATTAGATGAAATAGCTAAAATCGGAGCTAATATTATAACTTTATCTCCTAATAAATATTTATCTCATCATGCTTCAAGAGAAGATTTAATGTTAATGATTGATTTGATCAATCCCAAATATTATTTTCCAATAAGGGGAGAATATCATATGCAAGTTGCTAATGCAGAAATTGCAGAAAATATTAGTATTCCTAAAGAAAATATTATTTTAAAAGAGAATGGTGATGTAGCAACTTTTATTGATGGAAAATTAACTACTGATTTAGAAAAAGTTCCAAGTGGATCTATATCTATTGATGGCGATTCTTCAGATGATATTGGAGAAATAGTTTTAAGAGACCGTGAACTTTTATCTAATAATGGAATTATTATCGTGGCTGTTACTTTAGATAGGATATCAAAAAAAATTGTTATGGGTCCAGAGATATTAACCAGAGGTTTTATCTATGTTAAAGATAGTGCGGATATGTTAAAGGAAATAAAAGATATATGTATTAAAATTATTGAAGAGAATAACTCTAAAAGTTATATTGAATACAATAAAATTAAAAATACTATTAGGGATGATTTAAGTAAATATTTAACTATATTAACAGGTAATAAACCAATGATTATTACGGTGATTCAAGAAATATAAGAAAATAAAATAGAAATATTTTATTTTTTTTATAAAAAGGGTTTTTTTAAAATAAAATCAATATTAATAG
This sequence comes from uncultured Muribaculaceae bacterium, assembly GCA_964459185.1. Taxonomy (GTDB): domain Bacteria; phylum Bacillota_I; class Bacilli_A; order RF39; family UBA660; genus CAYWKX01. The sequence continues at coordinate 8,492 of CAYWKX010000043.1, forward strand.
TATAAGAAAAAATATTCATAAAGGATGTGTTATATTGATAAAATTTAAAGATATTCCAAATATAGAAAAGCCAAGGGAAAGATTAATTAAATATGGGAAGGAATATTTATCCAATGAAGAATTGATTTCTATAATATTAAAAACAGGAAATAAAAAATATTCCTTAAAAGAAATATCTTATTATTTACTTACTAATATTAAAGATATTAAAGAATTAAGAAATAAAAATATCATAGAATTAACAAAAATAAATGGAATTAGTAAGATTAAGGCTATTGAATTAGTTTCCGCGATTGAACTAGGAAAAAGGGTATATGAAGATATATCTATAGAAGATATAATTGATTGCTCATCAGTAAATAATATAATTAAATATTTTAATAATTTATTTAAAGATAAAAAACAAGAAGAATTTTATGTTTTATATTTAGATAATAAAAAAAGATATCTTGATAAGAAATTATTATTTAAAGGTAGTATTAATATAACAACTGTTCATCCAAGAGAGATATTTAAAGAAGCTTATTTGTTATCTTCTTCATATATAATATGTTTACATAATCATCCTTCCGGAGATGTTAATCCCAGTATTGAAGATATAAATATAACTAAAAGAATTGAGGAAATAGGATTAATACATGGTATTTATTTACTAGATCATATTATTATTGGGAAAAATAACTATTATTCTTATTTTGAAAATAAATAGATGCTTACATAGTATATTTTTTATTGAACATATTATTATTTAGAATAATACCTTTTATTTTTCTTAAAATTAATATATAATTAAGTTGGTGAATGAAATGCTAAAAAATAAAAAAAAGAGAATATCCTTTAAATATATTATTATTTTAATTATTATTGTAATAATGATTTTATTAGCAATATTTTCTTATACTTTAA
>CAYWKX010000044.1:0-9301 GCA_964459185.1 uncultured Muribaculaceae bacterium
AACACTAACATCGTTATAAGTATAAATAATAATCTTTTTTGTTTTTTAATCATACCAACTTATCCTTTATCTATATCAATTTTAACATAATAATATATTTTTAGCAATAAACTTTAGCAGTAGATTTAAAAAAGATTCTATTTTTAAACTAAAATCTTTTTTTCTTTAATGGTCTTCTTTGTTTTAAATATATTTTTATAAATATCTATATAATTATCTACTAAAACGATATCTAAATTATTTTTAATATAATCTTCTATTTCCTCTAAATCTTTTAAATTACTTTTTGGAATAAATACTTTTTTGATATTAGTAGTAGTAGCCACGATTAATTTTTCTTTTAAACCTCCGATTGGTAATATTCTACCTCTTAAAGTAATTTCTCCAGTCATGGACATATCGTTAGTTATTTGTTTTTCTTTTAATAAGCTAATAATCGCGGTTACGATTGTTATTCCTGCGGAAGGCCCATCTTTAGGAGTAGCTCCTTCTTCAAGATGAAAATGAAAGGTTTTATCTTTAAACTCGTTATAATCAATACCAAAAGTACCACAGTTGCTTTTAACATAGCTTAAGGCTATATGGACTGATTCTTTCATTACTTCACCTAAAGAGCCAGTTAAAATAATATCTTCCTTACCAAAATAAGATGTTACAGATACTTTAAGGACTTCTCCTCCAAAGGGAGTATAGGCTAAAGCATTAACGACACCAGTCACATTATTCTTATCGTTTTCTCCATGAAGATATTTTCTTTTTCCTAAATATGTTTCAATATCTAACTTATCAATTGTTATTTTCTTAATATCTTGAACAATTATTTTTCTCATAATGTTAGCTATTTGTCTTTCTAATTCTCTAGCACCAGCTTCTTTTGTATAATAACTAATTATCTCTCTAATAGCTTCTTCCGTAAAATCAACTTTGGTTAAATTATGTTCTTTTAATAATCTTGGTATTAAATAATTAGTGGCTATATTAATTTTTTCTAATTCGGTATAACTATTTAATTCAATTATTTCTAATCTATCTTTTAAAGCGGGAGGAATAGTACTAACGGTATTGGCTGTTAGTATAAACATAACTTGTGATAAATCAAATTCTTCTTCAATATAATTATCAGTAAATATTTTATTTTGTTCTTTATCTAAAACATCTAACAAAGCTGAAGCAGGATCTCCTTTATAGTCTTTAGTTAATTTATCTATTTCATCAATTAGGAAAACAGGATTATTAGAACCCACTTTCTTTAATCCTTGAATTATTTTACCAGGATTAGCCCCAATATAGGTACGACGATGTCCCATGATTTCTGCTTCGTCGTTAACTCCACCGACACTTATCTTAACAAATTTTTTATTTAGGGCCTCAGAAATTGATTTAGCTAAGGAGGTCTTCCCAGTTCCTGGAGGACCTACTAGACAAATAATAGGACTATTTAAGCCATCGGTATTTTTCTTAACAGCAATATATTCAATAATTCTCATCTTTACTTTATCTAAACCATAATGAGAAGAGTTTAGAATTTTCTCTATTTTTTCTAAATTATAATTATCTTTGGTTGATACTTCCCAAGGTAAATTAATAAGCCATTCAATATAGCCCCTGACAATACTAATCTCAGGACTAATCTGTGGTATTAATTCATATCTTTTTAATTCTTCTTCTAATCTTTTTCTTACCTTATCAGGGAGTTTTAAGTTATCTATTTTATCAATTAATAATTCTATATCATTCTCTTTTAAATCAGTTTCTCCTAATTCCTCTTTGATAAGTTTAATCTTTTCTTTTAGGACAAATTCTTTCTGTTCTTCTTCAAGTTTTAACTTTAATTTTGATTCAATATCATTAGTAACTTTAATTGTTTCTATTTCTTTATTTAAGTCTTCAATTATCTTTCTTAAACGATACATGGGATTAGTAAGTTCAATGTATTTTACTTTATCATAATAAGATAAAGATAGTTCTGCTACCACAATATCGGATAATTTGCTTAAATTATTTACCCCTGTAATTCTGCCAATAACACTATTAGACATATCAGAAGATATATCAATATAATTATCCAAGTCACGATATAAAATTCTTTTTAAAGCATTTGCCTCTATTTCATCATAATCATATTCCTTCGTGGGAATAACAAAGGCTTCTAGGAAGTTATTGTTATCTACATAGTTTAATATCTCTACTCGGTCAATACCTAAAATTACTACTCGAACACGACCATTAGGTAATTCTATTTTAGATTTTATTTTACCTAAGATAGCTATCTTAGGTAAATCTTTTTGATTTGGTTTTTCCTCTAAAGGGTCTTTTAAGTTAACAAGTAAAAGATGATTATCATGATGTACTTCTGAGGTGTTTAAAACTAATTTATCTATTTCATTTATAAATTCAATTCTAATTTCATTATAAGGAAGAACAACTACTTCTTTTAAAAAAATTATTGGTAAATTAGTTTCAACCATTCTCTAACACCTCCATGTAAAAAGAAAGAAGGACATCGTTTTATTATTTTTTATTTATGAAAAACAATAAAATGTATCACTTCCTCACTTGTTTTTATATTCTAACATAAAAAAAAAATATATCAATATAATTTGACATATTTTTGACATTATTTTTTATTCACCTAAAACCCTGTCCTCATCGCCCTCACAATAACCTTTACCGATAGTGTCAGTTTCAATATATTTTTTACCAGCGATTGAACAGCTCATTTTTGTAATAGAATCTTGAAGGTATCCCCCAAATATTTTTACTAAAACAATGGCTACTACTGTAATTAAAGAAATAATTAGAACATATTCGACTAAAGTTTGTCCTTTATTATTTAGTTTCATAATATTCCTCCTATTTTCATATATATTATATAATCTTTTTTCATATAAGTCAAGAATTATAGACTATTATCTTAATTTTATGATGAGTGGTTCGTTAATTATTGAGCCAGCCTCTAAACTCTGATAATATACATAACCCTTACCCTCTAAAGTATACTCTACATTCATTAATTTTAATATATTACTAACCTCTTTATAAGATAGTCCACTCAAATTAATCATTTCTTTGGAGTAATTATTAGTAAGTAAAACAACCAGATCTCCCCTTGTTAAAATATTATTAGAGCTGGGATATTGTTTTATTATTTTACTACCATTACCTAAAATTATTACATTTAATCCTGCCTGTTCTAAGGTATTTTTTATTTCATCAGTATTTTTATTAATATACATATTTAAAATATAGGTATTATCTATTTTTTCCTTTGTTTCGATATTTAAATATTTACTAGTATTTTCTACAACTGATTTAACAGCAGGGGCTAAATAATTACTTGAGTCCTTAGGTTTTTGCATAGCGGTATAGATTATGATATCAGGATCATTTCCGGGATAAAGACCCGCAAATGAATAAATATAGTCAGTCCATCCTTGTAAATATCTGCCACTTTCATAATCATATATTTGGGCTGTTCCGGTCTTACCAATTAAATCATAGCCTTCCATATAATAAGCTGATCCAGTAGCTTTAGTATAATCTGGATTAATTACCGATCTCATCAGTTCCTTCATTTTTGTTATAGTACTAGAGCTAATAATATTATCGACAATTGTAGTTGTTCCCTCATAATTTATTTCTTTAGTTGTACCATCAATAATTTTAGATACAACATAGGGTCTTACCATGTTGCCATCATTAGCTAAAGCTGTTAAAGCTTGAATATATTGAATAGGAGTTATGGTTATCCCTTGTCCATATCCTGCGGTTGCTACCTCAACTTGGTAATTAAAATCAATTGATCCACTTTCTTCCCTTTTTAAACTAAAACCTGTTGATTTACCAAAACCATATAAATTATAACATGCTGATAGAGTATTTTTATTAAGTACTGTTTCTACTAAATTGGCCACAGCAATATTAGAAGATAAAGCGAACCCCTGATCATAAGTTATTGTTCCCCAACCCTTTCTGTTCCAGTCATTAATTGTCACTTCATCATTATTTATTTCTGATGTATAAGTTTTACTCCCCGATGTATATGTTGCCTCCCCATTATAATTACCTGTCTCAATTGCACACATAAAACTAAATACTTTCATTGTTGATCCTGGTTCATAGGCATAACCCGTTAATGGATCAATATAAGAGGTCATATTTCTTTCATTTGGATCAAAGGATGGAGTTGAAGAATAACCCAAGATAGCTCCAGTTTTAGCGTCCATCACCACCATAAAAGACCATTCTGCCTCTGATTCAGAACCGACTTTTTTAATAGCATTTTCTACAAATAATTGAATATTATTATCGATTGTTAAATAAATATCATCACCATTTTTAGCTTCTTCAATATATTCGCGACCATTGGATATTTTATAACCATATCGATCTCTCTCATAAGTAATAAAACCTGTTTGTCCCTTTAATATATCATTATAATATTCTTCAATCCCTAATTCTCCGGTCATCCAATTACTCTTGTTACTATCTTCTTTATTAATAGTATAACCAATTAAATATGAAGCAAAGTCTCCATTTGGATAATATCTCTTAGTGCTTTTTACAAAATCAATCCCGGATAATTTAAGATCCTTAATGGCTTCCATTTCCAATTGACTTAAGTTTCGACCACCTGGTCCTAATTCAACCTGACAAGCATCCTTAGATAATAATTCCTTTATGGCCTCAGTGGTCATATTAAGATGGGAAGATAGGGACTCGGAAGTCATATCAATATTAGAGACAGTTTCTAACGTACTATTACAATTTCTTGTTGTACTCTTTAAATAAGCAATAACTGTATAACTAGCAACATCTTGTGCTAAATAGTTACCAGTTGAATCATATATACTTCCTCTTTTTGGCATAACTATTTCTTCCTTAACATTACGATTAGTAATGAACTCACTAATGGTAATATTTTCTACTTTATAATCAATTAAACATAAATAAGATAGACGTAAAATAAAAAGGACAAATAAAAAAAAGATAAAAATAAACAATATTTTATTGACTCTTATTATATTGTTATTTATTTCTTTCTTTTTCATTTTAACCCTCTATTCAATAGTTTTGATATTATCATTATTATAGGCTAGACCTAAATTTTCAGAAACACTTCGTATGTTTTCCAAGGATGACATTTCATTTATTTTCATCGTTAAACTTTGATTAGTCTCTTGTTGTTTAGAAACTTCCAAGGATAATTTTTGAACTTCTAAATTAATTTTTGATAAAGATACCTGACCAAAAATAATTCCCACAACTAAAAATATGGTTATTAATAAAAATGTTCGATATAAAAATCTTTCTAATTTAGTAAATACTCTTTTTGGTTCTTTTCTTCTTGACATGATTTCTCACCTTTTTATCTTTTCTATCACTCTTAGTCTTGCACTACGAGCTCGATTATTTATATTTATTTCCTCTTCTGATGGTGTAATTCCTTTAGTAATTATCTTTATTCTAGGTTGATATTCTTCAGGTATATTAGGAAGTCCTCTTACTACTTTATCGACTTCACTATATTTATTAAAAATATTTTTTACAATTCTATCTTCTAAACTATGAAAAGTGATTACCGCTAATCTTCCTCCAATTTCAAGTAAATCAATTGCTTGTTCTAAAGCAGATTCCAAAACATCAAGCTCTTTATTAACTTCAATTCGAAGAGCTTGAAATGTTTTTCTAGCCGGATGAGATTGTCTCATAGCTTTCATTGGCATACTAGTTTTAATAATATTAACTAGTTCAAAAGTTGTCTTTATTTCTTTTTGTTCTCTTTCTTTAACAATATTTCTAGCAATTGATGAAGCATATTTTTCTTCACCATAATTACGAATAATACGAACTAAATCCTCATAAGTATAATTATTGACGATGTCTCGCGCTGTTAAATTATTATCCAAATCCATACGCATATCTAGATTAGCATCTTTGTGATAACTAAAACCACGATGCCCCTCATCTAACTGAGGACTAGAGACCCCTAAGTCAAATAGAATGCCCTTAACGGAGGTAATGTTTTGTTTGTTAAGTTCACTTTTAAGATTAACAAAATTACTTTTAATAATCTTAAAATTACTTCCTATTTGACTTAATTTTGTCTCACTCTCTTTTATAGCTTCTTCATCCTGATCAAAGGCGAAAAGAAACCCCTTTTTATTTCTTTTTAATATTTGCACACTATGGCCTGCATAACCAAGAGTAGCATCAACATAAACTCCTGTTTGTTCGACGTTTAATAAATCAAGGCTTTCATTTAGTAAAACAGTTTTATGCACCATTTTCCTCGAATAGATTCTCTGCGATAGATGATAATTCATCTTCATTAGTAGTTAAAAGTTTCTTTAGCTTGTCTAAAGCCCAAATTTCTAGGCGATCATTAACCCCAATAATAGCACATTCTTTTTCTATTTCCGCATAATCAATTAAAGAGTTTACAATGTTAATTCTACCTTGTTTATCGAATTCGCATATAGTAGCACCAGATAAGAAGAATCTTGTAAATGTTCTAGCATCTTTTTTTGTAAAAGGAAGTGTTTTTAATTTAGCAACTATTTTATCCCATTCGATTAAAGAATAAACGAATAAACAACCATCTAATCCTCTCGTAACAATAAATTGATTACCAATTTCTTCACGAAATTTGGCAGGTATTATTAGGCGTCCTTTATCATCAATACTATGATGATACTCTCCCATCAACATATTATCCCCACTTTCTCCCATTATCTGTCACACTATACCACTATTCTACTATTATTCTTAAACCAAGTCAATAGTTTTGACAAACTTTTTTTTAAAAGTGTCAAAATGTTTTTTCTTATATTTTTTTAATAGATTATTTCATGTTTTTTTGATATACTAATTATGAAAGAAGGTGCTTGATGAATAAGAAATGGAAAACACTAATAAAAAGCGCGGGATTTTTTTTCTTACTATTTTATTTCCCTTCAGTTGTTGCTTTATTATTGCCTATTAATGTATCTGATTTAACAGAAAATGGGCAGTATATTTTTAAGTTAGTATGTAATTTCGTGTTTTTAATTTGGATAATAGCTAGTTACTTTAAAGATATTAAAAAAGATTTCAAAAGTTTCTTTAAAAATTTTAGTACTAATTTTGAAATCTCTTTTAAATACTGGTTAGTAGGCTTTATCATTATGATTTGCAGCAATTTAGTTATTTCAGTTTTAACCGATGGGAAGTTAGCACCCAATGAAGAATTGGTCCGTAATTTAATTGGAATTGCACCATTATATATGATTTTTAGTATTTCTATTTATGCCCCAATTGCTGAAGAAATGGTTTTTCGTAAAAGCTTTAGTGAAATATTAAAAAATAAGTATGCTTTTGTATTAATTTCTGGGATTACTTTCGGGTCCCTACATGTAACTGGGGCAATCACATCATTACTTGATTTATTATATTTAATTCCTTATTGTGCTTTAGGTATTGCTTTTGCCTATACTTATCAGAAAACAAAAAATATTTTTTCAACAATTATAATGCATATGTTTCATAATACTATGGCTTTAGTTCTCTTTTTGATAGGAAGTTTATTATGAAAAAGCTTAGAATTTTTGTTATTTTTTTCTGTGTCCTAGTTTTCTTGGTCATTTGCTATAGCAGATATATTGGTACAACGGGTTTAATAACAAAGGAATATGCCATCTATAATAAAAAGTTACCAGAAAGTTATGACGATTTGAAGATAGTTCACTTTAGTGATCTACATTACTTAAGAATTATAACAGAAGAAAGAATGGAACAATTAGTTTCTGAAGTTAATTTAATAAATCCTGATATTATCGTTTTTACTGGGGATCTAATAGATAATGATTATGAACTAGAAACAGAAGAAAAAGAATATTTAATTAATATGCTTAGAAAAATGAATTACAAATATGGTAAATATGCCGTACTTGGCAATCATGATTATATGTGGGATTTTGAGTTATATGAAGATATATATAAAAATAGTGATTTTGTCCTTTTAAATAATGATTATGATATTATCTATAATGAAAAAAATGATAAATTATTTATCGGAGGCTTAGGAACAGTTAGTTATGGACAAGAAGATTTAGATTTGTTGACGAGTTATTTTGAGGAAAATGATGATATTAACTATAAAATTATTTTGGTTCACGAGCCAAATTACGCTGATAAAATAATTGAGAAAAACCCTCAGGTCAATCTAATTTTATCAGGACATTCCCATAATGGACAAGTTAATATTCGGTTTGTTAAGGAATTCTTTTTACCTAGTTATTCTGATAAATATTTTGATAACTATTATAAAATTAATAATACTGATTTATATGTTTCCTCTGGAATTGGAGTTTCCGCGGTAAACTTTAGATTATTTAACAAACCATCAATAAACTTTTATCGTTTAAGAAAAAAATAACTATCATTTAATAGTTATTTTTCGTAATCACAATTAAGACACTTTAGTTTGTCTTTTTTTTCTACTAATATGCTTTTACAAACAGGGCATATTTCTTTAGTAGGTTTATCCCAACTAGCAAAATCACATTTAGGATAATTACCACAACCATAAAATATTTTGCCTCTTTTAGTTCTTTTTTCAATTATTTTACCATTACATTTAGGACAATCCATTATTTCCTTTGGTTTTTCTTGATTGTTTCTAATATATTTGCAGGTAGGATAATTAGAGCATCCAATAAACTCTCCATATCTACTTCTTTTTATAATAAGGGGATTGCCACAATTAGGACATTTCTCCCCAGTTTCAATTGGTGCTTTTTTCTCCATACTATTAAAAGCTGTCTTTACTTTTGGTTCAAATTCTTGATAAAATCTATCTAACAAATTATTCCAAACTAAATTACCATCAGCAATTTTATCTAGATCATCCTCCATTTCTTTAGTATATTTAACATTAATGATATCTGAGAAAAATTCTTGTAATTTATCAGTTGTTTCTATTCCTACCTCGGTAGGATGAAACTTCTTTTCTTTTAATGTAATATATGATCTTTCTTTTAATGTATCAATTGTTTTAGCATAAGTAGAGGGCCTGCCTATTCCTAATTCCTCCATTTCTTTAATTAATTTACTTTCAGTATATCTAGAGGGAGGATTAGTTGTATGCATTTCATATTGAATATCATTAGCAACGATAACATTAGTTTTATAAGTATCTAGGGCTGGTAATATCTTATCTTCATTTTCTTCATAATCAGAATATACTTTTAAATACCCATCAAATAACAAAACTTGACCTGTTGCTTTAAATTGATAGTTATTATTATCTAAAATAATTGTT
>CAYWKX010000045.1:0-9255 GCA_964459185.1 uncultured Muribaculaceae bacterium
TTTAACTTCTGGATATAAAGATACCGTTCCTACAGCATGAGCTGTAATCTCATTTTTAACAATTGTTGAATCTAGCATCTTCCCAATTAATTTGCGGGCTGAACCAGTTGTCCCTACTGCTACTACTTTATATTTATCTAAGTTAAGTTGTCTTTTTAAACTTTTTACTATTCTCTTAGTAGCTAAGATAGGATTACCTTCTGTATAAAGATACTCACTGGCAATAATTTTATTATTTCCATCTATAATTACTCCCTTAGTGCTAATGCTACCGATATCTATTCCTAAATAACACTTTTCCATAACAACCTTCTTTCTTTAATATTGTAAGATATTAAAAAGAAGAAGTTTGTCGAAATATGATAAACTTCTTAAAATATATTTTTATTCATTTTTTTTACTATAATATTCATCCATTATCTTTACTCCACTACTAGTACCTATTCTATCTACTCCCATATCCAAATATTCACTCGCAGTCTTATAATCTTTTATACCTCCGCTGGCTTTTATCTTTAAAATATCATTCTTATATTTATTTATAATTTCTATATCCTTTAAACTTGCTCCCCTCGTTCCAAATCCAGTAGAAGTTTTTATATAATCAACAAATGTTTCATTACATAATTCAGTCATTTTTTTAATTTCAGATTCTTCTAAATAACAAGTCTCAATAATAACTTTTAATGTCTTCCCTTTAATTGAATCCCTTACCATCTCTATTTCTTTTTTAACATAATCATAATCCCCATTTTTTAAGGCCCCAATATTTATTACCATATCAATTTCATCAGCACCAGATTGGATAGCTTTAAGAGCTTCAAATTCTTTAACAGATGATAAATTAGCTCCTAAGGGAAAACCAATAACCGTACATACTAAAACATTACTATCTTTTAATAAATCTTTAGCAAGTTCAACATAATATGGACTTACACATACTGTTTCAAAATGATAGAGGGTAGCTTCATCACATAACTTTTTAATATTATCCTTTGTCGTAAAGGGTTTTAAATCAGTATAATCTATATGTTCATTCATAAAATACCTTCCTTATCTATATTATATCATACCTCTTTTTTTTCTATAGATGCTTTCATAATCATATTTACAAAAAAGAATAATAAATTTGTTATTCCTTTTGTTTTAATTTCTTAACAGGTCCATTTGGTTGCATACCTTTTGAATGTACTTGTAACAATTCCAATAAATATTCTTTTAAATGTTCATGAAAGACTCTTTGGTCCGCATATTTTCTTTTTCCTTGGATGTCTTTATATAATTGTGAATCAATATTAAGAATTGTATGTTCTACCACTTCAACGGCTCTTTCAACATTATCTGATGATAATTCTATATTTACTTGTAAATACATCCCATAAATTTCAAACATTGCTAATAGATTTTTATTATTTTCTAAGTCAAGCATTATAGAATCTTTATCATCTTCAGTAATATCATTTGGATATTTAACTAACTTTTGAATTAATTCCAAATTAACACTAATCAATATTTTATTTGCCGTAATATATTTCCACATATTAGCAAAATCCCATTCAATGTTTCTTGCTTTTCTTATTTTATCTTCGGTAATTATTCCATCCTCTTTAATTAATTGTGATAATACACTAGCATTATGTTCTCCAATATTATCATAATTAATCTTTACTTGTCCCCTTAAAGGTTCATTTTCTCTATAATCCAACCGACACGTAAAACATCTCTCATCTTTGTATTCTTTCTGAATATTTTGAAACATTTTGACAACTCTTTCTCCAGCCTCTTTACTCCTAACAAAACAAGCTAAATCATATCTGATACCTCTAGGATTACAGAATTCTCCGTTTCCATATTTTGGTCTAATATCCGGTCTAATAAATTTATGTTTTTCAATTCCTTTTCTAGGATGCTCTTGTAATGTTGGACAAGAAAAAATTATTTCCCCATTACTATCCTTTTTACCAGTAGAAAATGTCATAGTTGATTTTGTTAACCCATCTGCTAAAATCGCAAATTCTTTTCCACACTCTCCACATTTTAATAGTACAACCCCACTAAATTTTATCCCATTATTATAAGCAAAATCACAACCACACTCTACGCAACCAAATTGTTGGTAATCACTCGAACTGACTGCTACCATTTATATCCCTCCCGTAAGCAATTGATATAACAATTATAATATATCATACTTCATAAAATGTCAAATAAATTAACATCAAAATAAAACTATATAAATTGACTCTCATATAGTTTTTTTAATTATCTAACAGACTTAATAGTATATTCATAATCAAATGTACCTTTGGAACTTCAAAGGTTACAGTATATTTATTGCCTTCATTTTAACAAAATAAAAAAACCGATAATAAATCAGTTCATTAAATTACATAAATGGCGTCCCCGATTGGAATCGAACCAACGACCTATCCCTTAGGAGGGGATCGCTCTATCCTACTGAGCTACGAGGACATCAATTAAATTATATCACAAAAAATAATTGTTAACAATTAAGTTAACAATTATAAAAATTTTCCAAATAATAAAGTCATAATTATTAAAGCATTACCATATCTTAATTTAAATAACTTGCTATATTCATTAGTAAATTCTTTAATAGCTACTACCTTATCGATAATACTAACAATCCAACTTTCTGAATATTTAGGAATATGAGTTGGTAAAACAGGAAACATATGTGATGAAATAATATCTTTTTCTTTATCTGATAAAAAGAAATTTTCTAGAGCATTTTCTAAAGCTAAGTTAGAATGAGTAAAGACACTTATAATTTTATCTTTACCATTATTATTTTCAGCTAAAAAGAAATCATGAAGTAATCCTGCCCTTGCGGTTTCTTTAAAATCTAATTTTAACAATTTTGTTATCTTATAAGAATAATATGATACCTTAAAACTATGCTCTAATCTGTTTGTCCCATGATGACCACAATTTTCTATTTTAAGAAATTTATTATTATCCTTTATACTATTAATGATATTGTTGTATTCTCTATCATTAAGCATGCGATTCATTTTACACCTCTTAGTTTTACTGATATAGTATATTACTAAATTATTTTTATTATTAGTATAAACTCCAAGAAAAAGTAATTGTTTTAACAACTAATTACTTATTTATCATCATGTTTAATAAGTTAATTTTGAACATATCCTTATCAGCATGTGATTTAGATACCATAACACCCTTATAAGTTTCTAATTCCTTTTGATGACCTTCGGTTAAAATATCTTCTGGAGTTATTGTATCTAACATTACTATTTTTTGTTTTTCGTAAACAGTATAATGTAAGACCATATCTCCATGAACTTTAGAGAACATTGCATCAGTTGGTAACTTTAATTCATACTTGGTTACTAAATCTTGACCATTCTTTGACGCAACTACTCCTGGAAAATCACCATCCCTAAATAATGGATAAAAATCGAATATTAACTTCTTGTACGCTAACATATTGTATTTCTTTACAGCTTTTTCTTTCTTACGAAAATTATTCTCGTTTAAATATTCAATAACATAAGCGTTTTTCATAACACTAACCCCCCTATCTATTTAACCAAGCGTGCAATAATTGTATCACTTTTTTCCCATTTTGTCAAACTCCAGTACATTTTCCAGCTCTTTTTAGTAATAATTTCCTAAAGAAATCAAAAGGAATTACCGTTAAAGATAACAATAACATGATCCCAAATTCTGGTAAAGTTAAATCACTTGTTCTAAATAAAGTCCCTCCATAGTAAATTAAAGTCACTTGAACTAAGGCTACAAATAAGATAATTATTAGGAAAACTTTATTCTTTAATAAATTAGCTAAAATATTAAGCCTGTGGGTTCTAGCATTAAAACAATTACTAATTCCTATAAAGATAAATAAACCAAAGAAGGCTGTCATTAAATAATTATTAGTAATTGTATATCTAAATAAACTAGCTACCCATTTCGATTTCAAGAAGAAGATACATAGTAACGAAGAATATATACCTGTTACTATTATTTCGTTAAGCATATATTTATTTATAATATGTTCATTTTTCTTTTTAGGACTTTCGCCCATATATTCTAACAAAGGGGGTTCAAAAGAAAAAGCTAAGCCCGCTAAAGTATCCATAACCATATTAATCCATAACATTTGAATAACTGTAACAGGTACAGGAATACCCATAAAAGGTCCAATTATTGAGACACTAACAGCACATAAATTAACAGTAAGTTGAAAAATAATAAATTTTCTAATATTTTTAAAAATCGTTCTTCCATATAAGATAGCTTTAACTATTGATAAGAAATTATCATCTAAAATGACAATATCAGAAGCTTCTTTACTTACTTCTGTTCCACTTCCCATCGCAAAACCAACATCAGCTTTTCTTAAAGCTAAAGCATCATTGACTCCATCTCCTGTCATTCCTACCACTAAATCTAACTCTTTACAAATATTAACTAATTTACTTTTATCTTGTGGTAGAGCCCTAGATACAACTCTTAATCTAGGGATTATTTCTTTTAAATAATCATCACTCATCTTATTTAATTCGTTACTAGTTATAACTAAATCACTTTGACTAGTGACTAATCCTACCTCCTTAGCAATAGAAACCGCTGTTTCCCTATTATCTCCCGTGATCATAACGGTTTGGATATGAGCATCTTTTACTAATTTAATAGCCATTTCACTTTCTTTTCTTACTTCATCTTTAATAAAGACTATTCCAAGTAAAGTACTTCTTAAACTATTAATATTTAAGACATTATCTGATATTGATAAAGCTAATACTCTTATTCCTTGACTAGTCATTAGTTTAATTCTCTGAGCTAAAGCATCTTTATTCTTTAAATATTGTTTTATTCCTAAATAATTATAATAATTATCTATTTGTTCTAATATTATTTCGGGAGAACCTTTAATTAATTTATATTTCTTTCCATCTTTTTCTATTATCGTAATAGAGTATTTATTTTTACTTGTAAAAGGAATATTATCAAGTACTTTTACAATTCTCTCCTTTTTTAATCTAATAAAGTCTAATAAAGCCCTATCAGTAATATTACCTCCGATTATTTTATTAGTTACTTCATCATAAGAACTAGCATTATTATAAATTAAACTATCTATTAATAAATTCTTATATTTATCATTCATTTCTATTAAATTATGATATTCTTTTAAATCACCATCAATAATACTAATTATTTCTAATTTACCTTTAGTTAAAGTTCCTGTTTTATCAGTAAACAGAACATTAAGATTACCCGCAGTTTCTATCCCTACAAGTTTTCTTACTAGAACATTATCTTTTAACATTTTTTTCATATTTGAAGATAAAACTAACGTAATCATCATCGGAAGTCCTTCAGGAACAGCCACGACGATTATTGTTACTGATAATGTTAAAGCATGAAGAATATATCCAATTACTAAAGGTAGATTAGTTATTGTATCTTTAATCAAAACTAAATCAAAATTATTGACCAAAACTATTTTAGAAAACAGATAAGAAAAAGCCACTAAAAAAGCACTAACATACCCTATTCTACTTATTATTTTAGCTAGTTTTAATAATCTTTTTCTAAGTGGTGATGGTTCTTGTTTTTCTTGTAATTCTAAAGCTAATTGTCCATAATAGGTTGTATCTCCAACTGCGGTTACTTGCATATAAGCATTTCCTTCATAAACCACTGTATTTCGATAAACAAAACTACCAACATTTTTCTCTATTTCTTTAGTTTCCCCATTCATTGAAGATTCATCAACAGTAATATGCCCTTCAATAATATCCCCATCCGCGGGTATTTTATCTCCAGAAGATAAGGCAACAATATCTTGATAAACAACTTCATCAATATTAATTTCCATAATCTTTGAATTTCTTAAAACTCGACATTTAATCTTAGATGATTCTGCTTGTAATCTCTGAAAAGCTTTAGAAGAACCATATTCAGAAATACTAGAAATAAAAGAGGCAATAAAAATAGCAATAACAATACCAATTGTTTCATACCAATCAAAATCCTTAAGTAAAAAAACAATTTTTATTCCTAAAGCAATTAATAATATCTTAATAATAGGATCTCCTAAAGACTCAATAAATAATTTTAATAAAGTATCACTCTTCTTTTTACTAATAACATTACTACCATATTTCTTTCTGTGTTCTATTACTTCCTTATCAGATAATCCTTTCATTTTACCTCCCCAGATACTCATTTAAATGTATTATATGGATAATAAAAAAAGAACAATATCAATAAGACATTATTCTTGAAACTATTTACTATAATTAACGTTGTTTTATTTCTTTCTAATATTTATTTGTTCAGGTACTTTATTACCCTGTTTAAAAAGCAGATCTTCTTTTCTTAACTCTAATTCTAATATTCTTAATTCTAGTTCTTTTTCTCTTAGTTTTAATTCTTGATCACGTAAATCATTATTTATTTTTATTGCTTCTGTAAGATCATGTAATCCCTTTTTTATGTATGTTATATCAACTTGATTCAAAATATATCCCTCCCTTAGGCATTATATTATAGCATAATACACTATAAAATGCAAAAATAAGTTATTTAAAAAAAATATAAGGTTTTTCTTATATTTAATATCATAAATGGCGTCCCCGATAGGATTCGAACCTATGACCGCACGCTTAGAAGGCGTGTGCTCTATCCAGCTGAGCTACGAGGACCCAAAACTAGACATTTAGCATTATACCACTTATTTTTAGATTATTCAATATCTTTAAGCTTAGTTTTATAAATTTCTTCATTATCTACTAAAAATATTACTTCTTTAATATCATATAAATCATTAACTGATAAACAAATAGTATAGATTACCTCTTCTAAAATATTATTATTAGTTATATTACTAAATATCATATCATTAAAATTTAATTTGATGGTATTTTCTATTATTTCATAGTCCAATAATTTAGCACTAACATTAAGAAAACTCATTAAATTACTTTCATATATTGGAGCACTACTCATCTCTTCAATAATTACTTTTATTTTATCTTGACTTTCATTATTAATATATTTAGTCACAGGTACATAATAATTATTGTTATTATAAGAATTAACGTAATAAATAGTATAACTTTCAATATTTTGTAAACTTGTTAATTCATATATTTTATTAATACCATATTTCTTAGTTAAAACGGTAGGAAGAGTTTCCTTACTATTAGGTAAATTGGTTAAAACTTCCCCTTCAACTTTAATAATAACACTATCGATTCCCTCGATTGAAGTCAAAGTATAGATAATGGCCTCTAGCATCTTTTCTTCATATTTTTTATTTATTTCTAATAAATCTTTAGAAAAATTAATAGTTAAAACCTTATTATCTAAACTAACATCCAAAACACTAGTTCCCGCGGGAATCATTGATCTAAAACCATTAGGTATAATATTACTTTTAGTTCCATCAATAATAAGTCCCTGTACTATATCTTTTATTTTATTTACTTCTTCACAGTTACAAGTTGCTATTTTAGTTCTAGCTACATAATCATTACTATCTAATAAATATATTGTCCCTAAGTTATTAGAATAAACATATTCCACTCCTCCATCTTTAACATCTACTTCTTTCTCGGGGGTGGGAATCAAATATAAAACTAGTAATATAAGCAGAGTAAAAGTAGCTAAAGTTATCTTTCGAATAGACATTTTTTTAAGCATTTAAATCACCTAATAAAATATATGACTTATTTTTTCTAATATGAAAAAAAGCCAATAATTGGCTTATAAAGTTATTTCTCCTAATTTTATTAATTCGACGACTGCTTGAGCACGACCTTTTACCCCTAACTTCTGCATCGCATTAGAAACATGATTCCTAACCGTTTTTTCACTTATATGCAATTTTTGGGCTATTTCTTTAGTAGTATTGCCCGCGACAAGCAAAGAAAATACCTCTTTTTCCCTTCCCGTTAATATACTCTTACTCATAAATACCTCTCTTCCCTACAGGGTGGTTTATTATTATTCATAATATTCTATGTCCCTTAAGGTATAAAGTGAGAGCATTTAACCTATATTAAGTTTGAAATTTTACAGAAATATACATTTTATTATCGAATTCTCCTTGAACCGCTCGCATTATATTATTAGCAACTTCCACACCTTTATCATCACTACCAACAACAACTCGAATTTGATCACCATCTATTTTAACAAAAGAATCCAATTCATAAGTAGTTTTTATTTTATTTTCTAGTGTTTCCTCTTTTGCACTAGTATTATTTAATTTCTTTAACTCTTCAAAAGCAAGATTCTTTTGATCAATTGTAGCTTCTTTATTAGTTAAGGTTTCTTTTAAACTAGTAATTTCCTCTAAAACAGCATTATCATCATCAACTTTTAAAGCCGTTATAACATCAGATTCTTCAATACTCACATCTACTTCATTATTTAAATTAGTGTCATTATTAGTTACAAATAACTCATTAGGCATAGTTACATAATAGATACTAAGTACTAATACCAAACTAAATAACGTTAAAAACCATAGATTTTTTTTATTAATCATATATTTCCCTCTTTTCCTAATAAATTATATTAAAAGAAGGACAAAATATACTAATATTTTAATATTTTATTTAGAAAGAAAAAATCTCTAAGAAATAGAAACATATAACATGAACTTTATTTCTAGCACTACATCGTATATTTCAAACATCATTAACACATAAGCCTCTGATCATATCATAATATTAACAATAGGAAAAGATTACCTAAAGAATATATATCACTATCACAACTAGTATACCATTAGAGAAATATTAAAGTATAAAAAAATTATGAAAAAGAACCCTTGAAATTAAAATTTCACGGGTTTATTTGGTTTATTCCTTTGCCTATATTAATTTATATATGTTTTTCTATCTATAATACTTGGTGGTCATGAAGTATCCTTAATCGGTCCATTCATGACTAAGCGAAACAGTACTCCACACGCGTTCTTATACCTTACTATATAAGTTATAATTCATCAAGAAAGCACGGATCTCCAAGTAACAGGCTGAAGTGGCTGCCCCGTGTTACACCATGTGTGGAAAATGCCTGTATTGACCCCGTGGCTGGAGTGGCCACTGCGAAGGAACCATGGGGATTGAACATAAACAAAGAGGGTCCCCTCACCAAACCAAGATCTTGTTTCTCCAGTTGCATCTCCCAATTTAAAATTAGCAGTAATTGAAGTACCTGTATACAAATCATAATATTTACTGG
>CAYWKX010000046.1:0-9221 GCA_964459185.1 uncultured Muribaculaceae bacterium
TGGACGGCTAAAACGAACTGCTTAGCAAATTGTCCGAAAAAGTGTTGACTTCACGATCAGCGTGAAAAGGTGATGGATATTCCACTGCTGGAAATTGACGATTTCTCCAATCATCCCTTTAAAGTGAAGGCCGACGAAGCCATGCTGGAGATGGCGGACAGCGTCAAGCAATACGGTATATTAGTCCCCGGACTTGTACGGCCAAAAGCGGAAGGCGGATATGAAATGATTGCCGGACACCGAAGGAAAAAGGCAAGTGAGCTTGCAGGTAATGAAACAATGCCCTGTATTGCCCGTGAGCTGGATGACGACGAAGCTACAATAATCATGGTCGATAGCAATTTGCAAAGGGAAAATATATCGCCAAGTGAAAAAGCCTTTGCTTATAAGATGAAGCTGGAAGCTATGAAAAGAAAGGCTGGCAGACCAAGTAAAGAAAATTCTACGCAAGTTGAGCAGAATTTAAAAGGTAAGTTTTCCGCCGAAATTCTGGGTGAACAAATGGGAGAAAGTAAGGATCAAATAAGGCGATATATCCGCCTTACAAACCTAAACATCAATATTCTGGAAATGATCGATGAGAAACAAATCGCCTTTAATCCTGCCGTGGAAATATCATACCTGGCCGAAAATGAACAGCAAGGGCTTTTTGAGACGATGCAATCGGAAGATTGTACGCCATCATTAGCTCAGGCCCAGAGAATGAAGAAGCTCAGCCAGGACGGTCGTCTGAATACAGACGTCATATTCTCCATTCTTACTGAAGAAAAGCCGAACCAAAAGGAAAAACTCAATATCCAGTATGATCGCGTTGGTCGTTTCTTTCCCAAGCACTTTTCTGTAAAGCAAAAAGAAGACCTGATCGTACAACTTCTTGAAAGCTGGTACAAAAAACGGCAGCGGGATAAGGAGCGTTAATATGCACAAAAAAGAATATCAGCTTTGGCCTTCGAGAGTAAGGCTTTTTTTATACCCTTTTGAAAAGGGGTGTGCTATATGACCTTTACGGAAGGAAAACTGCTTGAATATGAACACATGATGCGAAAAGCGCCGGGGTTTGACCGAAGACACGTTAAAACGATGAAAGAACGGGACTGTAAGCACTGCCTTTATTATGACGAGCATCTCCGGAGATGCAGCCTAAAAAAGTGCATTATATTCAACGACAACGACTGACATCGTACGTTTAACTGTGCACCAGGGGGGTAGTAGGTTGTTTTCGAAATAATTCAAACCAGTGCGTTTTTCCCTTCCCCAGACCCCAACCCTTAGTTACCAGCCGAAAGAAATTACCGGCCGAGAAAGTAATAATTTTAGAATTTAAATTACAGGAGGTAAATGTATATGAGATTATTCAAAAACAGAATCTTTGCAGGAGTACTCTGCATCGTTTCAGCTCTATTGATCGGGTTTGTAGCTGTACCGGTATTGAGTGGCAGTCAGAGTCAAACCAGTGTTGTGCGAATGACGGAGTATGTGGCCGTCGGAACACAGATCACTGAGGCGATGGTGGAAACAGTCAGCGTACCGGAAGGCGTTGTTAGCGGCAGCATCAATTCCGTTTCATCGGTGGTCGGTAAATATGCTGGCACAGACTTGTTAACCGGGGATTACCTGACTTCTGCAAAACTGACAGATACGCTGGAAGAGGTTGATTCTTTTTCGGCGGGTACACAAAAAGGCAAGATAATCGTATCTGTGACATTGCCGTCATTGGCATCAGGGGTATCGGGAAGATTGCTGCCCGGGGACATCGTTACAGTCATGACGGTATCAAAGTCAGAAACGATGCAGTCACTTGGTGTGGAGCCTGTTGATACAACGGATGAAACCACCTGCAATGCGGCTGTATCCACCGTTATCTATCCTGAATTGCAGTACGTGGAGATATGCATGGTAACGACCAACCAGGGTGAGGACGCATCTGTTGAAGCCGATCCGGATGATGACGAAGAAAACAGTCTGCCGATTACGGTATCCTTTTACGTTAACCAAGAGCAGGCACTGCGTTTTGCAGAGCTGGAACAAGAGGGTACAATCTACCTTGCTTTTGTCGCAAGGGGCGTTGATGCGGCGCAGTATATTCCCGATGAGGGCAGGGTGCTGAATACGGAGGTGGAGTAATATGCTGATCTCAATCTGGGGACGTGATGGTATTGGGAAAAGTACACTCGCAGACGCTTTAGGCGGTCTGTTCTCCAAAGAAGGCATTGCGGCTGTAATCGACACGGATCTTACGCAGCCGACACTGCCGGTACGAATCCAAAAGTGTTTAAATCCCGATAGTTCGCTCGGTAAAGCTATATCGGGAATCGGTACAGGTGACGTAACGTCTTACCTGCACCAGCATCCCAAAAAGAAGCAGTTGTTCTATGCAGGATTGACCAATCGAGATGAATACCTGTCATACGAAATTGGACTGGAAGCAGACGATAACGCACAGAACTTCATTGAGGGATGCAAAGAAGTTGCGGATACGGTTATCATTGACCTCTCCGGCCAGAGAACAGACCCGTTCGTGCCATGTGCGCTGATCCATTCAGACAAGATTATTATCCCTATGACACCGGATGTTCAGGGGGTATGCTGGTACAATGCCGTGAAACCGCTGCTACAAAGTATGAATGCGCAAGGACGTGTCCTGCCGGTTGCTGCAATGGCAGACGGACACAATGATTTGTCGGTCATTGAGAAGGCGGCAGATGTCCGGTTTGCTACAGTACTACCTTTCGTGAAGGAATTCAGGCAGGACAGCACCGTATTTCCGCTTGACGGAACATCGCTCTCGGCTCAGCGGTATGTAAAGCAGGTGAAGAAAATTTATACGCTGGTGAAAGGAGGTGATGAGATTGAAAACATTTCGCGAGATCGTATATAACAAACAGACGGACAAACCCAAAGAACAGAATAAATACGAATCTATACTGGACCAAACCCGCTCATATCTCTCCCAAAATCATGCGGAAGCACTTGCACAGAGCTTAACAGAAAAATCATCGCTGGCTGCCGTTAAAGAACTGATCAGGGAGTATATCGGGGATCAACATCTG
Organism: uncultured Muribaculaceae bacterium; assembly: GCA_964459185.1. Lineage (GTDB taxonomy): Bacteria > Bacillota_I > Bacilli_A > RF39 > UBA660 > CAYWKX01. The sequence goes on from CAYWKX010000046.1 coordinate 3,051, forward strand.
CGAATTGAGGAGCTGTCCATGCAGCAACTGGTCGATAGGTTGTATGGTGACATGGCCGGATTCGGGTTTCTCGATAAGTATATCGTTGATTATGAAATCGAGGAGATCAACGCCAACTCATGGCGTGATATCGAGGTCGTTACGAAAGATGGCTGGCGAAAGATACCCGAACGGTTCCTTTCGCCTCAACATGCGGAGGATACGATACGCAAGATGGTGCGACTCGGTGGCCTGGTGCTGGACGGAACAAATCCGATTGTGGACAGTTACATAACCGAAGGCATTCGTGTTTCAGCCATGATCCCGCCCGTCGCAGACAGGCGTTCCGGTGTAGCATTTTCAATCCGCAGACAGCGTATGGCGAGAGTCACGAGGGAGCAGATTGTCGAGTGGCAGACGGCCACGCCGAAAATGCTGGATTTCCTGACGTTGTGTATCAACCACGGAGTTTCCGTTGGTATAGCGGGGAAGACCGGCAGCGGCAAAACGACGGATATATCCTTTCTTTTGAACACGGTAGATAAGAACAAGCGTATTTATACCATCGAAGAAACACGCGAACTGGATTTGTTCAACGAGGATAAAGACGGAAACATACAGAACCGAGTCATCCATACCTGTACCCGTCCGAGTGAAATGAAAAATGCCGATGTCGACATGAACGATCTGCTGAGAAAAGCCCTGCGGTTTTCACCCGACATCATTGCGGTGGCGGAGATGCGCGGAGCCGAAGCGATGGTGGCACAAGAGGCGGCGCGGACAGGGCATACGGTAGTAACCAGTTTACATGCAAATTCGGCGAAGAAAGCGTATAACCGGATATTATCTATGTGCCAGATGTCGGGTACAAACATCTCAACAAACATACTTATGAGCTTTGTCGCAGAGGCTTTTCCAGTCATGGTGTTCAAGCGCCGGTTTCCGGATGGGACGCGCCGTATCATGGAGATCGCCGAAGCAATTGGGGTGAAGGATGGGGTCATACAAACCAGCCCAATTTTTCGGTTCGAGATGAATGGTAATCAGGGCAAATACTGCCATGTACAGAGCATATCGGAAGGCCTTGCAGAAGTGCTGCGTGATAACGGTACGGATAAAGCATCAATAGACCGTTTCAGGGAGGTGCAGAAATGATGATAAGTATCCTCTGTGCTTTGCTGATGATTGCCGGGCTTTTTACATTGCTCAATATTTGTTCATCTGACGTATTTGGCTGGATAGCAAAACCGCTGCATAAACAACAGGAGAAGAAACGGCGTATTCGGCGCATTACCGGCAAACCAAAAGGTAAGATCGCCGGAACAGTGGATGATGCAAAAGAAATGCTGGCGGCTTCAGGGATGAGTGGAAAGATAGCAACCTATAAATGGGCGGCCGTAATATTAGCTGCTTTCGGATTGTTGATCGGGCTGGCACTGGATAATGTGTTTGTGGTGTTGGTGTTGGCAGTTGGCCTGGGCTGTTCCCCGCTCATTATTATTCGTATACGCACCGGCGATTACCTGCGAAGCCTGCATGAAAAGCTGGAGAGCGCAATGAGCACCGTCACGAACAGCTATATCTCATCCGGTGATTTGATCGGTGCGGTTCAAAGCAGCCTGCACCTTATTCCTTCTCCGGTGGACAATATATTTCGTCAGTTCTACAGCGAAACGCAGCTCATTGATTCAGATGTGGTGGAGGCGCTGCGTCGGATGCGTGAACGGATCGACAACCGGTATTGGCGGGATTGGTGTGATGTGCTGATACAGTGTCAGCGAGATCGGCAGATGCGCTTTGCGCTGTCGGGCATTGTGAGCCGGATTGGGGAAATGCGTCGTGTTCAAATGGAGGTGGATACAGGTATTCGAAAGCATATGGGTGATTATATCGTGACCGTGCTTATTGTACTTGGATCAATCCCGCTGGTGGGAGCCATGATGCCCGACTGGTACACCATGCTGACGACGACACCGGCAGGAAAGATCACGCTGGCTGTCATACTGGCCGCTGTGCTTGCAACAGCGATATGGGTAGCACAGTTGTACCGGCCGATAGAAGGCGGTGAGAAGAAATGACAGTGACATTTAGCGTAATCGCCGTAATACTGTTGGCCTTTGGATTGTACCGCATTGCTCAGGTGGGTCTCTGTTTACCTTCAGGCAACGCCGTTAAAGCGATAAAAAACATTCATGGCAAAAGGAGCATGTCGGAACGACTTCAAAAGGCACTGATGCCATTGGCTAAACTGATCTCGAAACTTTTTCCCATGAGTGAATACAAAGAAAAAAGGTTAAGCGCGGACTTTTCAAGGCTGAATATCCGTCAAGCACCAAAGGAGTATGTTTCGGTTATCATGGCAAAAGCATTGCTTCTTGCCTGTATTGGTTTGCTGTTTATCCCGCTTGGCATACCATGGTTTTTCATACTGACCGTTGCAGCTGCTGTACTCTCGTATTTTCAGGGAATGCAGTCCACTCGAAAGAAAGTAGAGGCGTTGAACCGGGAAATTGAAGCAGAGCTGCCAAGAATGGTGGAAACGCTGAACTATTCACTGCAGGATAACCGCGATCTGCTTTCGTTCTTTGAGAAATACCGGCGTGTTTCAGGTAAGGCTATTGGTGCTGAGCTTGATCGGCTGATCGTTGACATGAAAACAGGCAATCAGGAGACGGCGCTCAGAAATGTGGATTCACGGCTTGGTTTGCCGTCCTTTTCTGCGCTTTGTGCTATTCTCTGCGGCGTCCATCAGGGTGTGGACCAGAGAACCAGTCTTCTGGTTCTCGAACAGGATATGCGTACGAAGGAACGCGAAACGCTTAGACGAAGCATGGAGAAACGTCCGGGCAGGATCAAGACTGCGTCTTTTATACTCACAGCACTCATGATACTCATGTTCATGGTTCCGCTGATATTGTTAATTATTAACAATCTTCAAGCCGCAGGTCTTTAAGTACATATATCGTTTTTTGAGGCAGCGCCGAAAGGAGGCTGTTTTTTTGCTGCCGAAAAAAGCGACTTTATATAAAACCAAAATTGAAAGGAAAGATAACATGCTGAAAATTAGAAAAACAATCAAACTTTTTATGTATGACAGGAAAGCGGAGGGGTTTCTTGATGTGGCAATGAAAATCCTCATCGTCGTGGTTATTGGCGCAGCCGTTCTGCTCATTTTGAACGCCGCCATGCCAAATTTGTTCCAGGGACTGATCGACAAGATTAGTAGTGAGCTGACTGGCGTGGATGTGTTGCCATAAGACAAACAGTGACAGGGGGCTGTACCATCAGCTCCCTTTTCCATCTACCATGAAGGAGGAATTTGATGAAACGAAAATTTATACGAGACCAGACGGGTGAAGGATTTGTCGATGTTGCAATCACTATCCTTATTGTGTTTACGCTGATGGCATCGCTGATGGCGCTTTTCCCGATCTTTACCGTACAAATGAGTTTAAACCAGACCGCAAAATATATGGCCAGGACCGTGGAGCTGTATGGGAAAGCCGATGATGATACGCTACAATCCGTGACGGAAGACGGGAACTTTATTGAACCTGATAGCATATCCATCGAAACCGAATGGGAGAACGCAGCTGAGAAAACTATTCAACTCAAAACACCGTTTACGGTCACAATTACTAAAACAGTATCCATTGTTATTATGCGCCCGGCCCTGGGTGATCCGGTTGCAATCAATGTTTGCATCTCCGCCTCGGCAAACGGTATATCAGAGGTGTATTGGAAGCGATGAAAAGATTTTTGAGAGAACAGAATGGAAGCGCATTGATCTGGACGCTCTTTATCATCCTTGCGTTGTTCACCATATCGTTCATTGTTTATTCGGGCGTTACGGTGTATGCAAAGTATCAGAGCACGGAAACGGAATTGCAAAGAGCCGCAATCGTTACGGTAGATAAAACCATGGAGAATGCCAGTGTGCGTGATCTGGAATTGAACGTACCGTCGATAAAGGCGATTGATATGCTGGGAACCAATCTGATAGATGCAGGCTGGATAAAGGAGGACGGCAACTGGGCAAAACGTGATAGCGAAAAGCACACATACAGCCTGGAGGATATGCAGATAGAGATAACGGATATGACGATGCAGATCGATGCGACGTTTGTGATGCCGTTACCGTGGGCGATCAAAGATATTGGCTATGTCCGGATTCCCATGCAGATACGTACAAGCATACTTTATGTGAACAAGGAGGATGGGTTATGAAACGAAGTCGGATTGTTATTTTACTGATCATTGTTGTCTGCATTGTAACGCTATTTTCCGCAACGGCTTTGGCAGGTACGGTCAGATTAGGAACAACTGATGTTCCCGACTATTTTGAGTACCATAACAGCAGCGGCTGGCACGACCTGAATACCCCGAATCATTATATCGTGGGATCAAACCAGATTGCATATTGTTTAGAACATAAGCGGTCATCTCCGCACAGCGCGTCGTATTCGGATACAGATATACTTGGTAGCTATTCTGCAAGAACCTTAACAGGGCTGCGCATTATCCTTGAAAACGGGTATCCATATTCAACAGGAGGACTGAGTGCAGCAAAAGCCAGATATGCGACGGCCAATGCGATACGATTTTGGCTGTCTGAGCAGGGCGAAGCACAGAACTACAACTTTACGAACTTCGGTGCATATTCCAATTCGCAGCTTCGTTCGTATGCAGCAAACGGGCGAATCGGCAGCAAGGTTAGAGCCAAATCAGGGCAGACGGCTGTATTGCAGTATTCAATTGAACTGCTGATCAAGGCGCGTTCTCAGACGCTTATGACTCATGATGTATCTTTCTCGCCTATGAGCATGAGCGTATCCGGCAGCTATTTTGTTGGTACGACCAGGGTAACACTGACGAATATGAACAAGGGATATACACTCAATATAAATTCGCTCCCAAGCGGCTCAAGGGTGTTAGGATATACCGGCGGCAACGGGGATGTGCTGACAATACAGATACCGATGAGCGCTGCAAATTCAAATAGGAGCTTTTCGATATCTGCAACGGGATATGACAACCGTATGCGTGCGAACATGGCAGCATATGATGCGTATTCGAGCAGTCTGCAGGCGGTGGTTACAGTTATTACGACGACATCAAATGTAGCGGATACTGAGTCGTTATCAATAAGGACACCTGCGGTTGCGGATTTAACGGTATCTTCCCTGACCACGAACAAGAGTCGATATGCAGGCGGAGAAACGGTGATGGTAACGGCAAGAATCAGCAATCAGGGGACTGCAAGCGTATCCTCTGCCGAAGTGACGCTGAGCTCAGCATATACCACGGCAATTACAAAAACGACCGGATACATATCGGCAGGTGGTACGGTAACCGTAACCTTTACATTTACTGCGCCCACCTTGTCAAATGACACAACGGTGAGGCTGACAGCAACAGTTGATCCGAGAAACCGGATAACAGAGCTAAATGAGAGCAACAATTCGCGGGGTGTAAATATCGTTATTGAAGGCTCTTTGCCCGATCTTACCGTGTCCTCAATAACGACCGGTAAGGAGGTATATGAAACCGGAGATACCGTAACAGTTACGGTCACAGCTTCGAACATCGGCAAAAGGGCGGTTTCTTCGGCGACAGTAAGGCTGGATATATGCGGTGTCGGGACACAAAGCAAGACTGTATCATCATTGGCTGCTAATGGCGGGAACAGAACGCTCAACTTTACATTTATCGCACCGACATCTTTGACAGAACAGACAATAACTATAACCGCCACGATTGATCCGAACAATGCCATAAGGGAAAGCAATGAGGGAAACAACTCCAGAACGACAACGTTGGGTGTCAAGGCGTTACGACCGGACATCACGATTGTTGTTACGACTGCAACGGATTGGTATGCGGGTAAAGAGGCCGTTGTATCTGTCACGGTAAGCGATCTGACGGCGCAGTCTGTACCATCCGTACAAATACAAATGACGATAGGCGATACTGTACTGATGGAATCAATATGCGTTCCGGGCAATGGCAGCAATCTGGCGGTGTTCCGATTTACCGTGCCGGATTCAGCCGGAGACTATACCGTTTCGTTTATAGCTGACACGGATAATGATATCAGGGAGATCAATGAGAATAACAATGAACTGAGTGAGGACATTGCAGTAGTTGAACTCCCTGTATCAGTTGTACTGGATCCGGATGATGCAGATTTTG
>CAYWKX010000047.1:0-9133 GCA_964459185.1 uncultured Muribaculaceae bacterium
TAAATTAATATAGGCAAAGGAATAAACCAAATAAACCCGTGAAATTTTAATTTCACGGGTTTTTTTGCCGAAAATTTTTAAACTTAATGTATGATTATTTATAACTATAATATATTAATTTATCTTTGTTTTTTTATAAAAAAAGATTATGTATTATCTGATACGTAGTCTTTTACATTCATAATGATAGGTAGGATAATAGGAACTCTACCTGTCTTTTCTGATAAAAGGGGTATTAGCTCATTAATTATATCTGTTTTAAGATCTAGATAATTGACATTATTATCTTTTAATCTGTTTAATATAGTATGTTCAACATTATTTTGGATTTGTCTAATTAATTCTTCGTTTTCATTGACTAAGATATAACCTCTGGTTGTTATCGCAGGTTTACCTAATAATTTCTTCTTATTGAAATCGGTATTAACAATTACTGCTAAAATACCATTGGTGGACATTAGCTTTCTATCTTTAATAACGACACTACCAACATCTCCAATTCTGGATCCATCTACATATATATCCTCTACAGGGATTTTTTTGGCCTCTTTTAAACCATCCTTAGTTAAGGATAGGACATCTCCATTTCCAATAATAAAAGTATTTTCTTTCTTTATACCACATTCAATAGCTAAATCAGCATGTACTTTTAACATTCTATATTCTCCATGATAAGGAACAAAGTAAGCAGGATTAAATAACCTAATCATAAGTTTTAATTCTTCTTGATTAGCATGTCCTGAAGAGTGAATGTCAGAAGTAGAATTGGTAAAGACTTTAACTCCTTTTAAATATAATTTATCAATAGTTTTAGTTATTGAAGAGGAATTACCGGGAATTGGAGAAGAAGAAAATATTACAATATCATTTGGTATTAAAGATATTTGTCTATGAGAACCATTAGCAATTCTAGATAAAGCAGCGAGTGGTTCACCTTGGGAACCTGTGCAAAGTAAGCATATTTCACTAGATTTTAATCTATTTGCTTCTTCTGGAGTAATAATAATACTGGTATCTTTTATAAAACCACATTTGATTGCAATATCAATGGAGTTTTCCATACTTCTTCCGAATAGAGCGACTTTCCTTTTGTTTTTTTTACATATTTCGATAATATGTTTTAGTCTGTAAATATTTGAAGCAAAAGTTGCAATAATAATTCTATTATTTTTATAATTAGTAAAAATATCACTAATATTTTCATCAACTCTTGATTCGCTTACAGAAATACCTCCGACTAAAGCATTAGTGGAATCACTAAGTAGTACTTTTACTCCATTTTTACCAATTTCGGCCATTTTTTGTAAATTAGCCATTGGACCAATTGGAGTAAAGTCAAACTTAAAATCTCCAGTCATAACAACGGTACCATTTGGGCTTGTAATTGCTAAACCATGTGAATCTGGGATTGAATGAGTTGTCCTAAAAAATTCAACATTAAAATATTTTGTTTTTAATTTGGTATTTTCATCATAAAGAAAGAGACTTTTATAACGAATATTTCTTTCTTCTAATTTCTTTTCAATTAAGGCTTTAGCTTGACTAGGAGCGTGTATTTCGGGAATATTTACTGTTTGAAGTAAAAATGGTATACCTCCAATATGATCCTCATGACCATGAGTTATAATTAAAGCTTTAATTTTGCTTTCATTTTGTTTTAAAAATGTATAATCTGGAATAACATAATCAATTCCTAATAATTCGTATTCAGGAAACATTACTCCGGCATCAATAATAATTATTTCGTTATTATAAATAACGCAATACATGTTTTTTCCGACTTCGCCTAGTCCTCCTAGAGCGAAGACTTTTGTATCTAATTCTTGTTTCATTTAATTTTCCTTTCTATTTTATTTCAACGTTCAAAAAAAATAATTAAAAATTTTAAAAAGATTTCTCATTCGTAGATTAATTATACTATAAAAGGAAGTAAAAGTAAAGTATTGAAAAAAAAACAATAATATCTTATAATTAAAGGGAAAGAGGTTATTTATGAAAAAATGTTTGGTTATTTATAATCCTTATTCAGGGATGACTAAGAAAGATAAGAAACTACTAGGCTTTGAAAAAATGTTAAATGATTATGGATATGATTGTAAAATAATTAAGACAGAATATAAAAATCATGCTCGTGAGATTGTAAGAAATGCCGAAGAGGTAGATTTAGTTCTTTCGGTGGGTGGGGATGGAACCTTTAATGAATCAGTAACAGGTAATTTTGAAAGAAAAAAGAAATTATTACTTGCTCATATACCGACAGGAACCACTAACGATGTAGGAGTAATGTTTGGATATACAAAAAACATTAAAAATAATTTAAAAATAACTTTAGAAGGGGAAGTTAAAAGAGTTGATATCTGCTTAGTTAATAACAAACCTTTTGTATATTCAGCGGGATTTGGTAAATTCATGAACGTTCCTTATGAAACTCCCAGGGATTTAAAGAAAAGAATAGGCTATTTAGCTTATTTATATGAGGGAATTAAATCAATAAGGGATAAGACTAAACTGTATGATGTAACTTATGAGGTAAATGGGGAAACATATCGCGGTTTATTTTCATTTGGATTAATTACTAGTGCTAATCGAATTGCTGGGATAAATAAGTTTTATAAAAATGTTAAATTAGATGATGACAAATTTGAGGTTTTAATATGTAATCTAAGCCAAAGGAAGGATATTTTAAGGAGCTTATATTTTTTAACAGTTTATGATGCTACTAAAGTACCGGGTTTATTTATTTATAAAACTGATAAATTCAAAATAACATTTAATGAACCATTAAAAAAAGCTTGGTGTTTAGATGGAGAAGAATTTATTAATGATAGAAATGAATATTTGATAACAATAAATAAGGAAATAGATATTTTAATGCCAAGAAAGAATATTAAAAATTTATTTTTAAGGTAGTAGGAGAAATAAAATGAAAATATTAATTACTGGGGCTTCCTCTGGGATAGGAAGGGATATGGCTAAATATTTATTAGAAAAAGGTCATGAGTTATATCTAATATCTCGCGATAAAAAAAGATTACAAGAGATTTTCCCACATAAAAACGTTCATTTATATTGCTATGATTTAAATATAGAGGATAATTGTTTTGAACTATATAACAAATTAAAAAATGATAGAATTGATATTCTAATCAATAATGCTGGTTTTGGGAATCTAGGCAATTTTTATGAAACAGATCTTGATAAGGAATTAGAGATGATAAATGTTAATATAAAAGCTTATCATATTTTAATGAAATTATTTCTTAAGGATTTTACTAAAAGAGGTGAAGGCAGAATATTAAATGTTGCTTCAGTTTCAGGCTTTATGCCTGGACCATATATGGCTACTTATTATGCAACTAAAAATTATGTTGTTAGTTTATCTTTAGCGGTTTACCAGGAATTAAAGAAAGAGAATTCAAAAGTTAAAATATCAATATTTTGTCCTGGTCCTGTTAAAACTAATTTTAATGATGTTGCGAATGTCAAGTCTTCAATCGGGGCAATTGAAAGTGGGTATGCTGCTAAATATGCAATCGATAAGATGTTTAAAAATAAACTAATAATTATTCCTCCTAATATGAAATTAATATATTTTTTAAATAGGATAATACCAATTAAATTATTCTTAAAAATTAATTCTGAAGTTCAAAAGAAAAAGATGTAATTTGTTACATCTTTTATATTGCTCTCATATTATCAGCATCTTTAAAAGGATCGTTTTTATCGATATAGTCAAAGAATAAAATGCCATTCAAGTGATCTAATTCGTGTTGAAAGGCAATTGCTAATTCTTCACGACCACGATATTTAACTTCATTGCCATTTTCATCTCTTCCAACGATGGTAATCCTTGCATATCTAGGGATAATGCCTTCAACTTCACGATTGACACTTAAACATCCTTCACCAGAAGAGGAATAGATAATTTCCTCAGAATGGGAAATTATTTTGGGGTTTACTAAGACATAGTCTTTAAAGATATTATCTTCTTCTTCATGACAAATAACAAAGAAGTTCTTATTTATTCCAACTTGGGGACCAGCTAAACCCATTCCAGGTCTTAAATTATATTTTTTTGCATATTTTTCTATTTGACTTAATTTTAAATGTTCTAGCATACTATAAATTAGTTCTTTTTCTTTTTTTGATAAAGGAAAAACAACATCGATATTCTCGCTTCGAAGTCTTGGATCTTTTTCATCTAAAATATCTTCTTTTTTAAGCATGATATCACTTCTTTCAACAATATTCTACCATAAAAAAGAAAAAAAGGGAAGTAATCCCTTTTAATATGGCTATACAGTAAAACGAGAACCGATAATTATAACTAATAAAATGAATAATACTAATATAATTGCAGCATTACTTCCATAACCACCGTATCCTCCACAACCACCATACATTGGATACCCAGTGTTGCAACCGCATCCGCAGCCACCATATCCACCGCCGGTTCCTCCATAGTAATACATAACTATTTACCTCCTTTTTAGTATCTAATATAGTGTACTCCAAAACAAATTTTTTGACATTATATTTACCTATTTTTTTAAAAAATCAATTAGAAAGCATTATTTAGAATTAATATCATATTTTTTATTAGGTGATATTATGAAAAAATTATTTTTGATAACAATTATATTAGGATTGTTTATACCTAACTTAATTTATGCGGAAGATACAGATTTGGCTCCTAATGCTTCAAGTGCAATTATTATTGAAGCATCAACCGGAGAAATTATTTGGCAAAAGAATGCTCACGAAAAATTAGCCCCAGCATCAATGACTAAAATTATGAGTATGCTATTAATTGTGGAGGCTTTAGAAAATGGAAAAATATCTTGGGATGACAAAGTAACTGCCTCTGTTAATGCTTCAAGTATGGGAGGAAGTCAAATCTTTTTACAAGCTGGAGAGGTAATGTCGGTTAGGGAACTTGTTAAGGCTATAGCCATAGCCTCAGGAAATGATGCTACCGTAGCAATGGCCGAAAAAATCGCGGGAACAGAAGCTAATTTTGTAAAAATGATGAATGAAAGATCTAATAAATTGGGAATGAAAAACACCAATTTTAAAAATAGTACGGGATTAGATGCTGAAAATCATTATACTACCGCCTATGACATGGCAATGATATCTAAAGAACTAATTAAACATGAAGAAATATTGGAATATACAGGTACTTATGAAGATTATTTGAGACAAGGAACAGACAATAGCTTTTGGCTAGTTAATACTAATAAATTAGTTAGATTTTATGAGGGGGTAGATGGTTTAAAAACGGGGTATACTTCTTTAGCAGGCTACTGCTTAACGAGTACTGCCAAAAAGAATGGGATGAGGTTAATTACGGTTGTTATGAAAGAACCTGATTCGGCCACTAGAAACAGCGAAACCTCTTCAATGCTTAACTATGGGTTTAATATGTATTCAATTGATCAGATAATTGATACTAAAACTTCTCTAGGAGAAATAGAAGTAGAGTTAGGGAAAAAACAATATGTAGATATTATAGCTAAGGAAGAAGTTAATATTTTAAATAATAATTCTGAGGATAAACGAAAAGTAACATACGAAATAGAATTAAATAAAATAAAAGCCCCAATTAAAAATGGCGATGTCATAGGTAAAATTAGTGTAATTGAAAAAGATAAGTCAATTATGAGTATTGATTTAACAGTTAGGGAAAGTGTTGATAAGGCCAATATCTTTACGATTTTCTTTAGAAATTTTAAAAATATTATTAATGGCAGAATAAATATTTAATATCAATTTATTTCTGAATATTTTTATATAATATTTTTAAATAATGCCATTAATGAGGAAAACAAGATAAAAAAACATAGCATAAATATAAGATTAGTATATTAACGTTAAGAATAAAACCCTTTAAATAAAGGAGTTATCCTTAACGTTTTCTTGTTTGCTAATTTTGTTTAAAATATTTTTTTTCTTAAAAAAACAATAGTATATTTAAACAAGCGAGTGTAAAATTTTGTAAAAAAGCAAAAAAAGATATTGTTTAATTTTAAACTATATGCTATACTGATAACAAGGTAGGAAGTAGGTGATTATTAAATGGTAACTAATAATAATATAATAAACGATTTAGTAGTAGTTAAAAGGAGTGGGCAAAGAGTAAACTTTTATGCTCCTAAAATTGCTCTGGCGATTAAGAATGCTTTTGATAGTGTTGAGGGTAATTATAATGAAAATAATATCAACAAAATATATCTTAGTGTTTTAGAATATATTGTGACAAACTATAAAGATCGTAAAACAATTAACGTTGAAGATATTCAAAATATTATTGAAGAACAATTACAAAAACATAAATATCTAGATGTCTATACTTCATTTAATGATTATCGAAATAAAAGGGCTGAGTCAAGAAGGGCCTTTCCTCAAAAACAAGAACATAAACTTGTTAAGACAGTAGAAAAAATATCTAGTTATATTTTACAAAAAGATAGTAATAATTTTTCATTTAATGAAATAATTACTAATTTTGGGGAAACTATTTCAACAGAGGTAGCTAAAATATACCTACTTGATAATAAATATACTAAAGCTCATGAAGAAGGAAATATATTTATCCATGATTTAAGTTATTTAACAACTGGGATGTTGCCAGCACTACATCTAAAGATAAATAAAGAAACCTTTGATGAGAATCTTTATAGATTAATAAGATCTCTAAAAAAGGCAAGAAGAGAAATTTATGGTGAAATATGTTTAGACTCTATTGATCAGACTTTATCTTTTTGGTTAATTGCTAATTATAAGATAATTTTAAAGAATAATATTTTAAAATATTTAAGAGTACAAGGATTATTAAATTATATAAATGAGAAAGAATTAGAAAATATTATATGTAATTTACAAACGATTGAAATTAATATTAATGTCTTTAAATCTCTAATTCTAAATAGGGTAATTGAAAATATTTTTGATATTGCTATTAGTGATAGTAAAAAAGAATTGGATAATATATTGAAAAAAGAACTAGAAATGCTTATTAGTGAACTAGTAAGTAGTGGTTATAAATATAGTTTTAGTTTGGGAACATGTACTTCAATTGAAGGAAAATTAATTACGGAATATATACTTAAAATCATTAATAGATTAGATTATTTAAATAATGTTAGTTTAATATATAAGATAAAAGAAGGATTAAACCATAATTTATTGGAAAAGGTTGTTCAATTAGTAAATAATAATAAAAATATTGCTTTTACCTTCATGGATGCAAGTTATAATAAAGACAATTCTGAAGATGTAGAATATTTTGCTAATGGTTGCCGTATCTTTGAAAATATTGTGTCACCCAAGAAAAAATCAACAGGGAGAATGGTAATCGCTACAACTTCAATTAATTTAGCAAGATTAGGAATTAAAAATAAAGATAGAAGCAGGCATGAGTTTAATGAAGAACTTAGTTATGTTCTTAAATTAGTTAAAAATGAACTATTACTTGTCTTTGAAAACATAAGTAATAAAGGTAAAGAAAATTATAAATATCTTCTAGATAATAATATTGTTGATAATGGCAATAGTGTAGATAATCAGAAGGTTAGAAAAATAATGAAAAATGGTATTTTAAATATAAGTCTTACTGGTTTAAAGGAATGTGCCTTATGTTTGGGTAAAGAGGATAATTATTTAGAAGTTTGTAGGGAAATAGTAAGCTGTATTAATAGAATTTGTAAAGAATTTGTTAATGAAACAAAATTAAATTTTGTTATTAGTATGACTGATAACGAGAAAATAGCGGCTGAATTTTTAAGATTAGATAAAATTATTTATGGTAATATTGAGGGATTTACTGATAGAAAGAATTATAGTGTTTGTGATAAGGTTATTTATGATGAAAATTTGGATGATCAATTAAAACCACTTAAAGGAATTTTTAAATTATTAAATGGTGGGGCAGCTTTAGATGTAAAAATGCCTAGAAGAATGAAAGATTCAGAAATAATTGACTTATTAAATAACTTAAAAGTTTATGATGTAGGTTTCTTAAGGCTTAGAAGGTGAAAGTGAAAAATGGAAATATCGGGTTTTAATAAATTAACATTACTTGATTATCCTGGTTATTTAGCAGCGATTATCTTTACTCAAGGTTGTAATTTCCAATGCCCTTTTTGTCAGAATTCAACTTTGATTGATAATAAAATTAAAGGTACAATAACAGAACAAGAGGTATTGGAATATTTAGAAAAGAGAAAGAATGTTTTAGATGGCCTTTGTATAAGCGGGGGGGAACCTCTGTTACAAAGGGGGTTAGAATCATTTATAAGAAAAGTAAAAGATTTAGGATATAAAGTGAAATTAGATACAAATGGTAGTAATCCAGATAAATTGAAAAAATTATTAGATAATAATTTATTAGACTATGTAGCAATGGATATTAAAAATGATTTTAATAATTATGATAAAATTTGTGGATTAAACAAGATTAACATAGATAAAATTAAAGAGAGTATGAAATTATTGGTTGGGTCTAAAGTCAAATATGAATTTCGAACAACTTTAATAAAAGAATATCACAATGTTGATAGTGTTAAAGAGATATATAAATCTTTAGATAAAAAAGCAAGTACTATTTACAAAATTTTGAGGATAGTGATGATGTTTTAGATAAAGATTTGCATGGCTTTAGTTATGAAGAATTAAAGCTAATACAAGGGGAATTAAATTCTAGTAATATTAATTTAAGATTTAGAGAATTATAGTTATACATAAAGAGGAGGTAATAAAAATGTATAAGGTAAGAAAAAGAGATGGAAAGGTAGTTAATTTTGAATTAGATAAAATTGCCGGTGCAATTACGAAAGCTTTTGAGGCTGAGGATAAAAAATATGATAAAGATGTTATTGATTTTTTGGCATTAAAGGTAACCGCTGATTTTGAACCCAAAATAAAGGACAATATTATTAATGTTGAGGATATCCAAGATAGTGTTGAAACGGTATTAATCAAAGGTGGATATGCTGAAGTAGCTAAGGCCTATATTTTATATCGAGAAAAAAGGGCAGAATTACGCTTTGTGAGAGGTGAGGTGCCTGCAAAAGTTAAGGCTTTGGCAAACGAAAGTAAAAAATATTTTCAAAATGAATTATCGGAATTTGTA
>CAYWKX010000048.1:0-8888 GCA_964459185.1 uncultured Muribaculaceae bacterium
ATAGTTCCGATGGTATGGGATTCTCCTTTAAGAAATCCTTTATTAATGACATTAGTATATGCAATAGTATTTCCTTTTATATTAAAAGTAGATGTTGAAAACTATACCATGTTTTTAATCGTGGGATTAATTCCTTGGACATTCTTTAATATGACTGTGCTTCAGAGTACTGCATCAATTGTAACTAATGGGGGTATAATAAAAAAAGTATATTTCCCTAGAGAAATATTACCAATATCAACCGCTACTAGCAACTTAATAAACTTCCTAATTACAGAATTAATAGTAATCATAGCCTTATTAATAAGTGGTATTGGTATTGGCTTTTCGATACTAGCATTACCTTTAATAATATTAATTCAATATATATTACAATTAGGAATATCTTTTATATTATCCGCTATTACTGTCTATATAAGAGATGTAGAATATTTAATTACGGTATTTATGATGCTAATGTTTTATATGTCGCCAATTGTATATTCAGCAGATATGATACCCGCAAAATATTTACCAATATTCAAATTAAACCCAATGTTTCATATTATAAAGTTTTATAGAACTATTTTATATGAAAAAAGAATGCCTCATATGATTAGTGTTTTATTACTATTTGGAGTTTGTATATTATTGTTATGGCTCGGATATTTAATATTTCAGAGGTTAAAGAAAAAATTTGCAGAGGAGTTGTAAAGTGAAAAGAATATTACACCTAATAAGAACCTCTTTTATGGTTTTATGGAAAAGACATCATTTACTTATTCCTCCAAAATATTGGAAAAGATATTGCAAATCTTTTTTTAATAAAATAAAAAATAATTCAGGATATTATAATCCATTTATTATAAGGGATTATAATAAATGGTTAAAAATTGATGAAGTATCAGATAAAAGAGAAAAATTTAAATATAATCCCTTAATTTCTTTATTAATACCAGTATATAATATTGAATCAAGATTTTTAGAAGATTGTCTTAATTCAATATTAGAGCAAAGTTATGATAATTTTGAAATCTGTCTGGCAGATGACTATTCCACTAAAAAGGAGACTCTTTACGTTTTAAAAGAATACGAAAAAAGGGATAAAAGGATTAAGGTTGTTTATAGGCAAGAAAATGGGCATATTTCTAAAACAACAAATTCTGCATTGGGGATAGCTACTGGTGAATATATTGGGCTGATGGATGATGATGATATTCTTGCAGAAGATGCTTTATATGAGATTGTAAAAATTATTAATAAAGATAAGACAATTGACTTTATATATAGCGATGAGGATAAATTGGATATGGATGGGAGATTATGTGAACCTCATTTTAAAACAGATTTTGCTTTAGATAGCCTCTTTGGAGGTAATTATATTTGTCACTTTACTGTGATAAAAAGAGAATTGATTAATAAAATAGGCGATTTTAAATCTGAGTTTGTTGGAGCTCAAGATTTTGATTTATTTTTAAGAGCCACTGAAGCCGCTAAAAAAATATATCATATCCCAAGAATATTATATCATTGGAGAAAAGTTCCTGGTTCAACTGCTGATACTATTGAAAATAAAGAATACGCTATTGAAAATGGTAAAAGAGCAGTGGAGGAAGCTTTAAGAAGAAGAAAACTAATTGGACATGTTACTGTACCTATAAAAAGTACCCAATATGTCGTTCATTATGACTATAATAATAATCCACTTGTTAGTATTATTATGTTAAATAATGATTTAAAAGCTATATTAAATAATTTGGATGAAATACTTTTTAAATCAGATTATTCAAATATAGAAATATTAATTAATACAAATAAAAAACCTAATTTAAATAAATATAAAGATAAAAAGATTTTTATTTGTAATGAAAAGAGTATTAATGCTTTAATAAAAAGGGCAAGAGGGGAACATATATTAGTTATTTCTGGTAAAATTAAAATAGGATCATTAAATTGGATAAATGAAATGGTTGGATATTCTATGCAGAATGAAATAGGAGTAGTTGGCCCAAAAATTCATAATTTTGATAAAACTATTAAAAGTGCTGGACAAATATTAAGTAATAAAAATATTTATATTGATGCTTTTTCAAACTTTTTTTGTGATTCTGTTGGACAATATGGAAGATTACTAGTTCCTTACAATTATAGTTCTTTATCCAACGATTGTTTTATGTTTAGTAAAGATAAGTATAATAAAGTCCAAGGATTTATGGAAGATATTAATTTTGATATTAGTAGTATTGATTTTTGTTTAAAAATGTTGGCAAGAGGTTATAGAAATGTATTGTTAGCTCATGTTTTTATTAATCAAAGGGATATTCACAAAAAGCAGAGATTTGAAATTAGTGAAAATGAAAAACAAATTATTAGGAAACTATGGAATTTAGATGATAATACATATTACAATGAAAACTTAAGTAAAGAATGTAGTTTTATGTTGGATAAAGTCATTATAAATAATAATTGATAGGGAGTGAAAAAATGAAAAAAAAGGAAAAAATTATTTTTTCTTTAGGATATTTACTATTAAGTTATGCTGCATTTTTTCTAGCGGTATATAAAATTTCTTTTATAAATTTTTCCTATGATTTATTATTTTTCTTTTCTATTTCTAGTATATACATATTATTACATTTATTTTTTGATATAAAAAAAATGTATGATTTCATATATCGAAAAAGATATTTAATTGGGATTATAGTGTTTATATTCCTAGTTGTTGGAAAGTATAATGGATCATCTGTAGGATTATATAATAATATAATACAACCAGAATATAACATTGAAGAAAGTAGAACAATAATAGGTATTAATAGACCTATTAGGAGTGATGAATGGCTAGTGGCAACACCAACAGCTTTATCACAAACTACTGAAGAAGTTAATTTCTCAAGTATAAATAATTTAATGAATGCAAAGGAAAATTTAGTCACATTATATCCAAATTTACCTTCAAAAGACATTAGTATTTTGCTAACTCCAAATAATTGGGGATATTTGTTTTTGAATACGGAAAGAGCTTTCTCTTTTAGTTGGTATTTTGTATTCTTTTTATTGCTTTTTTCTTCTTTTGAAATGCTAATGATCTTAACTAAAAAAAATAAATTATACTCTTTGATGGGGAGCCTCTTAATAACACTTTCCCCGGTTGTTCAATGGTGGCAAAACCCTAATATTATGGCTTATGGTTCGTTAGCAATAGTCGTATTTTATTATTTTATAAAAGAAACTAAAACCGTTAAGAAAATACTATTATCGATCTTCTTTGGATATGTTGGGGCTTTATATATAATGTATTTATATCCGGCATGGCAAATACCATATGGATATTGTTATCTTATAATTATAATTTGGATGATAGTACAAAATAAGAAATTAATAAAATGGAAAGATTTAATATATTTATTCCCAGTTATTCTTACTATAACTAGTATAATAATTCCAATATTTTTAGAAAATAAAGACATTATTGAAATTATAAGTAATACAGCATATCCCGGAGCTAGGATGAGTACAGGTGGTGGGGAATGGAGATTATTATCTACCTATTTCGCTAATATGTTTTATCCATATATAAGAATAGATAATCCTTGTGAATTTTCTCAATATATATCTTTATTTCCACTTCCAACAATTTATGGAATATATTTAATGATAAAAAATAAAAAGAAGGATTTATTTCTAATATTAAGCTCAATAGTAATAATTTCTTTATTTATTTGGTGTGCTTTTCCGCTTCCTAAAATAATATCTAAACTTACACTTATTTATATGTCAACAGAAGTGAGAGCTCAAGTGGCAATAGGATATTTATCTGTAATTGTGATGACATATATACTAAGTCATTATGAAAAAAATAAAAAGATAGAAAATAAGAATTTAATTATTCCATTGTTAATTGCTATATCATTTGTTATAATAGGAATAAAACTTTCTAATGCCGTAATTGATGAATATTTTCCTGGATGTTTAAATATTTATACAACCATGATTTCATTATTGGTATTTATACCTTTGTGTACTTTATTTATTGTAAATAAAAAGAAAACAAATTTAATATTTGTAATAATGATGATTATTGTATCTATAATTGGAGGCTTATTGGTTTCTCCGATTAATAAAGGATTAGATGTTTTGTATAAAAAACCTTTGGCTAAAGAAGTTCGAAAATTAGTTAATGAAGATGAAGGCTCAGTATTTATGGTGGTTAATAGCGGAATATTATTTTCAAATTATATTATGACTAATGGAGCAAAAACAATAAATAGTACAAATTATTTACCAAATTTAGAATTATATTATTTACTAGATGAAGATAAGGATCAGGTAGGTATATATAATAGATATGAACATGTTGCCATTAATTTAGTCGAGGGGGAAACTGAATTTATTTTAAATCATGTTGATTCAATTACAATTAATTTAAACTATGATGATGTTTGTAAAACTGGAGTAGATTATTTAGTAGTTAATGGTAGTAGTTTAGATAATTATGAAGAAGTATATAGTGAATATGGAATAAAAATATATAAAAGTAGTTGTATAAATTAAAAAAGTAGGTGAAGTATGAAAGTATTGTTAATAATTCCCGCGTATAATGAAGAAGCTAGTATTATAAAGGTTTGTAATGATATTCAAAATTATAATAAAAAAAATAAAACTAATTATGATATAGTTGTTATTAATGATGGATCAAAAGATAAAACAGAAGATATATTATTAAATAATAATATAAACCATATAAAATTAATTCAAAATTTAGGTATTGGTGGAGCAGTTCAAACTGGATATAAATATGCTTTAGCAAATGATTATGATATTGCCATACAATTTGATGGAGATGGGCAACATAATATTAAATATGTTGAAAACATAATAAAACCTATTATTGAGGGACAAGCAAATATGGTAATTGGATCTAGATATATTGAAAAAAAAGATACTTTTAAATCAACTAGAGCAAGAAGATTAGGAATAAAAATAATATCTTTCTTCATTAAATTAATAACTCATAAAAAAATATATGATTCAACTTCTGGAATGAGAGCAATTAATAAAAATTTAATAATAGAATTTGCAAATAGTTATCCTGTAGAATATCCAGAACCAGTTTCTACAACATCAATATTAAAAAAGGGACACAAAATCAAAGAAGTATTTGTAGAAATGAATAAGAGGGAAACTGGAATATCGAGTATAAAAGCTTGGAAGAGTTGTTATTATATGATAAATGTTATTCTCTATATATTAGTAATTGGTTTAAGGAGGAATAAATAATGAGTACAGCTTTAAAAATAGGATCAATTATTTTCTTAATATTCATAATGAGTTTTGTTATTTATTTAGTAAAAAAAGAAAAGATATCTGTTAAATATTCTTTAGTTTGGTTACTTCCTTGCCTTGTTTTAATTATATTCACTTTAGTTCCGGGGCTTCTCTTATGGTTTACTAAAATATCGGGATTTCAAACAGCATCTAATATGATATTTGCTATGTTAATTGGATTGCTTATTATTATTTCCATTTCATTAACCGTTATAGTATCTAAGCAAAAAGAACACATAAGATTATTAATACAAGAGGTAAGTTTATTGAAGGGGAAAAAATAACTAATGAGGAAAAATTTTATATGGAATTCAGTTGGCATTACCTTTAATTCTTTACTATCTTTTATTTTTGTATTTATAGTTACACGATTTAATGGTATTGAGGCTGAAGGGATATTTACATATGTTTTTTCTTTAGCACTAATTTTATATACAATCAGTTGTTATGGTGGAAGAATATTTCAAGTTTCTGATTGGAAAAACGAATATAAAATAAATTCTTATTTTTATGTAAGGATTATTTCGTCAGCTGTAGCCCTTATATTAATATTAGTTTTTTCAATAATATCTAATATTGGAAATGATTATTTTATTATATTGTTAATTTTAATGGCTGCTAAAATAATAGAATCTTTCAGTGATGTTTTATTTGGGATTTTACAAAAGAACGATAAATTATATATTGTAGGTATATCAATGCTAATAAAAGCATTATTAAGTATTATTGGATTTTTGATTGTAGATATAGTTACTCATAATTTAATTTATTCTTCTTTATGTTATTTAATTTCCAACTTTGTTTTCTATATTATTATAGATAAAAAATATAGTAATTTTAATCTTTTTGATAGTTCTATTAATAAATCTGAAATAAGAAAAATATTTTTAAGTAATTTATATATATTCTTATGCAGTTTTTTAATCATTTTAATATTAAACATTCCTAGGTATGTTGCATTTGATTTGTTAAACAGTGTAGAAAAAGGATATTTAGGTATTTTTTTAATGATTCCAACAATTATTTCTCTACATGGTCAATTTGTTATTCAACCAATTGTGATGCCAATTACTAATTATTTTAAAAGTAAAAAATGGATTGAATACTATAATCAGCTATTTAAATTAATTATTTTCATAATTGTGATAGGTATTATAGGAGTAATTATTTCTTTAACAATTGGACCCGCACTACTTGAATTAATATTTGGGATAAGTTTCTTAACATATAAATTAGAACTTGTTTATATAATTATTGGAGGAATGTTTAATGGATTAACGACTATATTTTCTACATATTTAACTATAATGCGAAAGACAAAAATTCAGTTTCTGTTATATTTAATAATAATAATATTAGAGATAATTTTATGTTATTATATTACAAAATTTATAGGATTTAGAGGTATATTTATTTCTTTTGATATAATAATGATACTTCAATTTATATTGTTTGTTCTCATTTTTATTATTTATGGAAAGAAGGAAAAAAATGAAAAAAATATTACACATATTTCCTGATTCGCTTTTTATTGAATCTTATTTATCATTATTAGCAAATGATAAAAAATATAGACATCAATTTATATTAACTAATATTGGTGCTAATATGGAATTTGATACTTCTAAATATAATAAATATGAATTTTATAAGATTAGTACTTTCAAATTCTTTGATTTTATAAAATTAAGAAAATTATTGAAAAAAAATGAATACGATTCACTTATTATTCATTCTGGTTACCTAAATTATCTTTTATTAGCCCTTATTTTTAACAGAAAAGTAGTTAGTAAAACAGTATTATCTTTATGGGGTGGAAGTGATTCTCAAGAATTTTCTGTTAAAAAAGAAAATAGAAAATATATAATACAGGCAAAAGTATATGAATACCTAAGGTGCAAGTTATATAAAAAGGTAAAAGCTATTGCAT
Organism: uncultured Muribaculaceae bacterium; assembly: GCA_964459185.1. Lineage (GTDB taxonomy): Bacteria > Bacillota_I > Bacilli_A > RF39 > UBA660 > CAYWKX01. The sequence goes on from CAYWKX010000048.1 coordinate 7,238, forward strand.
CTATAGTTCCGGAAGATTATAATACAGTTAAAAAAATATATAACTTGAATTGTAAAAATTATCCATCATTATATCCTTTCTTACCCAACATTTCTGATAACTTTTCTAAAAAGAAGGATAAAACTATAAAAATTCAAATTTGTCATTCTGGGAGCCCATTTTGTAATAGTTTAGAAGTATTAGATATATTGAAAAAATATAAAAATGAAGATATTATTATTTATGCTTCTTTAGCCTATGGAGATAAAGAATACATATCAAAAGTAGTTAAAAAAGGTAAAAGTATATTTAAAGAAAAGTTTATTCCAAATTTTAAATTATTAAGTGCTGGCGAATATGCCAATTATATTTCTAAATTAAATGTTTTAATAAATAATTCGAACATTCAACAAGGATTAGGAAATATATATTTGGCACTTTGTAGTGGGGTAAAAGTATTTATAAATATTGAAGGAGTAATATTTCAAGAACTTAAGAAAAAGAATATAAAATCATTTAATGTTGAACATATAAAAAAAATGGATCTAGAAGCCTTTGTAAAAATTACTGATATCGATAAACAAAGCAATCATGACAATTGTTTAGATATATTTGATGTTGGCAATGCTTTAAATTTATGGTATGATATATTCGATAAGGAGTAATATTATGGAAAATGAAAAAATCTTTGTAACTAAGTCGTCAATACCTAGTTTTGAAGAATATTGTGAAAGAATAAAAGGGATATGGAGAATTAATTGGTTAACTAATAATGGTGAATTACATAATGAGTTGGAGAATAATTTAAAAAGATATTTAGGTATAAAAAACTTAACACTATATACAAATGGACATCTAGCATTAGAGAACGCTATTCAAGCTTTGGATTTAAAAGGAGAAATTATAACAACACCCTTTACTTTTGTCTCAACTACTCATGCTATTTCAAGAAATGGTTTAATGCCAATTTTCTGTGATATAGATCCTAATACATATACAATAGACGTTAATAAAATAGAAGAATTAATTACATATAAGACTTCTGCAATTGTACCTGTACATGTTTATGGAAATATTTCTGATGTTGAAAAAATTGAAGAAATTGCTAAAAAACACAATTTAAAAGTAATATACGATGCCGCCCATGCCTTTGGAATAAAATACAAGGGCAATAGTATAGCTAATTATGGCGATATTTCAATGTTTAGTTTTCACGCTACTAAAGTATTTAATACAATTGAAGGTGGATGTCTAACATATAACGATAATAGTCTTAAGACAAAATTAGATAGATTAAAAAATTTTGGAATAAAAAATGAGGATGAAATTGATCAAATCGGTGGAAATGCTAAAATGAATGAATTCCAAGCCGCTATGGGACTATGTAATTTAGAAAATCTGGATTCAAATATTTTCAAAAGAAAGCAAGTATATTTAAAATATAGAGAATTATTAGAAGATATTAAAGGAATAGAATTAAATAATCCTCAAAACAATGTAATTTCTAACTATGCTTATTTTCCTATATTAATTGAAGGAGAATATGGTTTAACGAGGGATGAAGTATATGATTTATTAAAATCTCATAATATTTTTTCAAGGAAATACTTTTATCCAGCGATTAATGAAATAGATTGCTATAAAGGAAATGCTAATGAAACCCCAATTGCTG
>CAYWKX010000049.1:0-8277 GCA_964459185.1 uncultured Muribaculaceae bacterium
AATTTTCATATCCAGCATAAAGCTTATATTGTCAACATACCAAACATCAAGCTTAAATTTTTCTTCCCAGCTAATTGCATTTCTGCCGTTTACCTGCGCCCAGCCTGTTATGCCCGGCTTAAGGTTGTGCCTTCTTTTTTGTTCTTCGTTATATAAAGGCAAGTACTCCATCAATAAAGGGCGCGGACCTACAAGGCTCATATCCCCTTTAAGCACATTTATCAACTGCGGCAGTTCATCAAGCGAAAGGCTGCGTATTATCTTTCCAACTTTTGTGAGTCTTTCTGCATCCGGTAATGGTTCATTGTATAAATGTAAATTATTATTCATTGTTCTAAATTTATATAAAATAAACGGGCACGCGTTAAAACCCGGTCTTTGCTGCCGGAAAAATACCGGCGTACCCATTGATATGTATGTAAGCAAAACGCATATTACAAATAACGGCATAGCAAACAATAATATTATGATCGCAGCAGTAAAATCTAAAAGGCGTTTTATTAACAGTTTATACATTTTTTATATTTTCAAGAATTATGTTTGCATTACTAAATGTGTAATTTTTAGATAATTCAAGAGAATTTTTGCAGAATAGAATAATTGCCTCCGGTTGCTTATTCATATCATCTAACCATAAAACTGCTTCTTCTATTTGATGATGTGTAAAAGCTTTGCCTATGCAATTTTCATTTATAAAGTTGTAAAGGTAGGAATTCTGTTCAGTAAAGCATAAAACACATAAACCGCTTGATATATAATTAAATAATTTACTTGGCAAAGAATTGTTTGAAGCTGATTCACCTGAAATTACTAAACCAATATTGGAAGAATTTAATTGTTTAATGTATTCTTCTTCTGGCTGTTGAGCAAGTAAAAGGAAATAATTGTTTATCGGTGTTATTTTATCAAAATATTTATGCTGTTCTTTTTTTGCAATTATTTTAAGTGAAATTTGTTTTCTGTTTATTTCATTTGTAAATGCTACCAGTGTATCCTTACCGTGCGTTAAACCTATATTGCCTGCATATATTATTTTAATTTTATCGTGATAATAATTTACATCTTTTTCATTTTTAATATTGGAACCCCATAAAGGCATTATTATCACTGATTTATTTGTGTATTGTTCTATTTGCTTTTTCATTGCTTCGCTTATTGTAAACAAACAATGCGCATTATTAAATGAACAAGTATTAATTTTTGCCCAAATACGGTAAATAATATTTGTTTTTTTTATTACGTTACTGTCTGCTAAAATATTAGGATATAAATCATATATAACAATTGAATAATTTACATTAAAAAGCTTATTAAGGATATAACCTGACAAATACATAAAGGGTGGATTAGTAAAAATAATTAAATAGCAGTTCTTATTATTAAAAAATAATTTAAAAGTTACTTGAAAAAAATATATCAGCCATGATGTTATTCTTGAAATGATGTTTTTATTGCTGTAGCTTTTATTCTTTTTTACTTTAAACCCTATCGAATTATTTACCTTATAACCGGTAAAAAGTATTGCCTTTTTATTTGCTTTAATAAAAGTATTAATTATGTCAATAACCAAATAATTATGGCTTTGATTTATAAATACAATCGCCTTCGTAATTTTTAATTGCATAGTTAATTTTAATTAACAAATTCGTTGTTTTATAATTTTTGCTGGATTACCGACAACAATAGAATTATTTGGTATATTTTTTACCACAACGGAACGGGCACCTACTACTGAATTATTGCCTATCAAAATTCCCGGGCCTATAAAAGCATCAGTCGCAATCCAAACATTATTCCCAATTTCTAAACCATTCCTAATCAAGGTGAAATTTGGAGAATTATAATCATGTGTACCACCACAAAGATGAGCATATTGGGAGATTATCGTATTTGACCCAATCTTAATTGTACCTAAGTTGTATATAATTACATTCCAACCGATTACAGTATTATCCCCAATCTCCAATAACCAGGGATACATTATTTTTGCTGATGGATAAATTTTCACTTTATTACCAATACTTGCACCGAACAAACGTAAAATAAAATTCCTCCAGCCGTAAAATAGACGCGGGCTATACCTGAATAACATACAGATCAAACTCCATAAAATTCGAAATAATATTTCTTTATAATCATAATATTTAAACATATGTTTAACTTCTTTTTAAAATGTTATTACTTCAAATAAATAAATTCCGGCTTTTCATTTTTTTTCAGAAGCCATCCATATAAAGTTTTCATCTTTTTAGCTATATCTTCCCAATTAAAATCGCTTTTAGCAAACAAATAACCGTTAGTACCAATTTCTACTAATTTGTTTTGAGAAATTTGATTTAAACTTAATAGTGAATTTATTAATTCATCTATGTCATTTTTAATTTCTATAGCGGAATTGTTAATAAACGCTTGGGGTATGTTACACTCCTTAGTCATTAAAACCGGTAATTTATAAGACCATGCTTCAAGTACTGATATTGGGAATCCTTCGCTATATGATGGTAAAATAAAAGCATCTGATTTTAGAAAAAGATCTTCTTTTTCTTCATTAAAAACAGGACCGACTAAGAAAACACTATTAATCAATTTATTTTGTTCAATATAACTTTTCAATTTATTCCCATATTCGCCCTGGTTCCAACCAGCAATTATAAGTTCCCAATCATTTTGAATAGCAGATGATTTACACCAGGCTTGGATAAGTTCGTAAATTCCTTTTTTGTGATGTAACCTACCTAAATAGAGCAATTTCTTTTTTTTGTTATTTCGTGATCTTTTATTTGTAATAAGATTATTTAATTTATATTCATCCATTAAATCAATTCCATTTGGAATTATTGCAATTGGCTTTTTTATTCCAAAATTTCTAATTGCATTTGCTTCAGATTCACACAAAGCATGAAAACATGTTACTTTATTCAGGTTATTCTTTTCATAGAATAAATAGGCCAATTTCTTCTTAAGTTTAGAATTTTTAACTGCCCAAGGATCTAGCATACCATGTGGAGAGAGTAGATAAGGTTTACAATATTTATTGACCCACTTTGTAGCAACAATGTCAGGATAAGTCCAAATGCCATGATTATGAATTAAATCAAAATTTTGCTCTAAAAAATCCTTTTTCATTGATGTGCTTATTGGAAATATATTTTTTAGAGTTCTGTCATGAGTGGTAATATTCGAGTTATCCCATTTTAATATATCTTGTTTTGTATACTCATCAGACATACAATGAATTTTTGTGGATACTGATTCATAGTTTAAATATCTTGTTAAAGAATTTAAACTTTCAGAAACACCGCCAGCATTTCTACTAATTGTGGGAATTAAATAACCTATATTCATTTATTTCCAATTTAATAATATTTTGAATAATTTTATTACAATTACTAAGTAAATTGCTCCTAATGCAGTAACTTATTTCGAATGATAAATAGTTGTAAACTATATTTTATAGAAATGGGTAATTCATTTGAAATCTTTTATATTTTCAAGATTTTGTTTTTGGTATGTGTCTAGTATTAAATCAATCAGTGAACAATAATTTTTTTCCCAATTATTATTTTTTAAAATATAAGAATAAGCTGTTTCAACTATTTTTGATATTTTAAGTTTGTCATTTTTAAATAGATGAATACAATTATTTAATTCATAAAAATTATTAAATGTTAAAAATCCATTTTTTAAATCTGGAAATGAATTGAAACACTGGGGTAGTCCTATAACAATTTTTTTATATGAAAAAGCATCAAGCACTTTATTTAGTATCCCAACACCTTTGGGAACAGTAGCAATAAAAATATCAATTTTATTAAAAAAATCAGCTAAATTTTTAACTTCACCAATGAAGGTGACACCTTCAAAGGCATTTAAATATTCACTTATATCAGGGTTTTCACTTAATCCAGCTACCAATAGTTTTATATTGCTATGATTTTCTCTTAATTTCCAAAAATAGTCTTCAATAAACCAACTTAGTTCATTCAATGCAGTCTTATTCCAATTTGAAATTGTGCCTAAAACTATCGTCCCATCTTTTTTATCTTTTATAAAAGAATTAAAATGTATATCCACACCATTGGGCACTACATAGTAATTTTTTTTTGGAAATATTCTCTTAACTAAGTTAACATCATAGGCAGAAGCATATATTATATTTTGAAATTCCTTTAAGACAATAAATTCTTTATAACCATACCTGAATAGCTGATATATGGAATAATACAAGTCATAATAGAAGATTTTTTTTCTTTTTATATAAAAGATAATTTTATTAAACCAGCCAACAGAATATGCGTCAATCATTAAACAAAATTTTGTATTGTATTTGGCTTTTAATAGCTTAAATGATGGAATTATACCATAAGGAATTATAAATGATTCTTTATTTAATTCTATTAAATCACATATTATTTTTACTTCAACATTTTTAAGTTCCAATTCTTTTTTTAAATAATGTATTATCTTGTTTATTCCAGGCGAACTGCTTTTTAATGTATAAATATAAATCATGTATAACCTCAATATTTCTGCAATATAATGTTAAGTAAAAGATCCAAAAAAATGATGAAAATGCAATTTCTCTAACAATTATTTCGGTATTAAAGGTGAAAAGAATAACAGAAAAAAATATAAATGACTCCAACTTAAAATGTGGAATTACTTTAACTATCATTTTAGTTATTATTATAATAAAAATTGTGAATCCAAAAATTCCATTTTCAATTAAAAAAGATAAGTAAACATTGTGAGGCGAATATATTGGTTTTAATTTAGTATAGTTCGGATTAAAATAAGGTGTAACTGCTCCACCATATCCAAATGCAAAATTACTAATATTGTCAAAAACGGCATTAAACCCTTTAATATACCTAATCATTCTTCCGGAAGTTATATCTGAATGATTTAGAATAAGTTCATTTCTTGCAGAGATTGTTTCTAATAAATTAAAATAGTGGTTAATTGAGACAAATAGTATAATAGTTATAATTGCGAAATAAATTTTTTTTCTTAACTCTACCTTAAAAACAACAAAGCACCCCAAACTAAAGAGAAAACCTAAAATTGCACCACGCGTACCTGTTAAAAAAATAGCTATAAATGAAGTTACTAAAAGAAATATCCTAAATTTCCAACTATCAAAAAAAAAAAGCAATATGCCTGTTAATATCAATAATAAATGCCCGGTTAATGTTGAAGGGCCTGCTGTTGTACCTCTTCTTATATACTCGCCATAAATTGATGTGTTACCGGTATCCCTTACTAATAATCCAAATGAAAATAAAAATATTTGTAAGCATAAAAAGAAAAAGATAAATAAGAATAAATATTTAGTTTTATTTAACTCAGTTGGTGTAATTTTGAGTGATATAAATATGATGCCAGTAATATAAAAATTTAGATTAAGTATCGTTTGTACAATGAAATCCTTACTAAATATTAAATTGGAAACGACTATCACACAAATCCCAACTATATTCCAGAATATGATCTGATGCATTTTTTTTTCAATAGAAATAATATAAAAGATGAAAAATGAATATAAAATTATATCTGGTAGAAATAATGGCATATTAAAAAAATTAACCATAAGATATTCTTTTATAGTTGCTGGCAGCACAACATTTATAAAAGGACTAAAAATTACCACCCAAAATAAAACTATTCTTTTTTTATTCATATGATGCACTTTTATTTATCTTCCATAAACGGCTATGGTATCTATTTACTGGATTAGCTTTACTAACTATTTTAAATATTAAATCTTTTGTGCAAAGTACAAAGTTCTCTCTATTTTTAATAAGTAACCATAAAACGCTAATTAGCTTATATGTATCGATATTGTACGCTCTTATAATAAATGGTAACATTGATAGAACATATTTATTTAGTTTATTCTCCCTTAGTAGTTTATTTGCTTTTAAGGCTACATTTAATCGAACATCTAAACTATTTTCATTAACAATATTTGTAAGACTATTTGGTGTAACTGTCAAACAATATATTTTATCAACATCGACTTTAATTTTTTCTGTTTTTAAAGCTGCCTTTATTGAAAACATAGTATCATTTGAATAATATACTTCATCAAAGCTTATTTTGTTTTTTACTAAATATTTGCGCTTATAAAATTTACTAAAAGGTTCTAAAAATGTGTACTTTAACATATTAAGGTGATGTTTGTTTTTATAACTATTTTCAATTAATTTTGATACTGTAAGATGTCTTATAGCCTGTTTGTTATTTATGGAATATGTGCTTGTAATATTGAAATAAATAATATCGGAATCATCATAAATGTATTTAGTTAATTTTGAATCAAAACTTGGTAAAAAATAGTCATCAGCATCGCAGAAAATAATCCAAAGTCCATCAGCGTAGCTCAATCCAATGTTTCTTGCATATCCAGCCCCTCTGTTTTCAGGATTTATCTTTACACGTAGATTTGTGTATTCATTTGTTAAATCTGTAAAATTTCGATTATTTTCATTACTACAATCATCAATCACAATGATTTCAATATCTTCTCTTTTCGGTATTGATCTAATACACTTTTTAAGTAATGTTAAATTGTTATAATGAGGTATAATAATACTGTAATTCATATTTCTTTCAGAATGTTATTTTTTAGCACGGTTAAATAATTGATTCCAAAATATTTTTGCGTAATGAACAAAAATGTTGCATAGAAAAAAAAACAAAATGATATTTTTAGTAATTGGGGTACATTAATAATATAATCCTGCAAATAAAATATTATGAAAACAGTTAATGTAGTGTGAAAAACAATTCGGAAAAACAAATTAAATGGGATGATATTTGAAAAAGGAATATTTAAATAACTGACAAGTAATTTCAATAATATTATTATTTTAAGTATTGCAAAGCTCATAGAGATATAGGCAACAATTATTGGACTTCTAAATAATGATATCGCTAAATACTCAAATAACCATACACCAACAGCAATAAAAATATGTACATTTGCAAAAACTTTGTTTTTCCCAAGAGCTAATAAATATGGTGACAAGTAAATAATGTTAAAGAAATTTATAATCATGGCTAATTTAAAATAATATGCTGAGCTTATATAGTTGCTGCCATAAATAATAGTTATTATATTTTTAGAAAATATTATTGCAAATATTATAAAAGGATAAATAGCAATCATTGTTTTTTCAATAACCTTTTTTAGCATTTGTATTATTAATGCATTTTTATTACTCTTTTCAATTACCAATAGTGGCAAAATGACTGTTGCAATTGAACTTGCAAATATACCTACTAGTGGTAATTCAAGAAATCCGTTAATATAATCAGCATAAACACTACTACCGAAGTATCTTGATATTAAAAAAGAGTCAGCCGCTTTAATCAAAATTGAACTTATACTTGCGAACATGATGGGGGTACTAAACTGGAGTATCGTTTTGTAACTTATAGATTCAACTCTCCAATTACCATCAAAATATTTAAGTAATATAATTATTCCTAATATTAAACTAATGATTGAAGATAATATCCATCCATAAATAGCAAATATGTAATCTTGTCTCAAATAAATTACTGGAAGTACAATAAAAACAAAACTTAAAACTCTTGTAATCAAGCTATAAATTGCTATAATGTGTGTTTTTTTTAATACAGCAAATATCTCATCTAATCCTAGTATTGGCAATGTCAAGAGTGGTATGACCGAAAAATACGATATTGCTTCTAAAAGTGCATTATTTCTTAATATTTTTGCAATTATTGTAGCGCCAAAAAACAATACTATTGAAAAAAATAGACCTAAGATTATTAATAATTTAAATTGCTTTAATATAAAGTTACTTGCTTGGTTTTTGTCTAGTTTTGGTAAAAAATACCCATAAGCACTTGGCAAACCCACAGAAAAAAATGTCAACAATGTTATATATACAAATATTACTTGCCTATAGGTACCATAGTCTGTCTTTGTTAGGTAATGCGACAAAATACTTGCGCTTAAAAGAGTTCCAGCAAAATAACTTATTTTACTAAGACCTAACCATAACACTTGGAGTTTACCTGTTGAAATTTTATTCATTTAATTAAATACTTTTTACTTTAAGTTTTTGCTTATTTATTGACTTTAACTACTTTGGCAGCGCCGTTTAAACGCCGCCAAAAGTAAGTTTTCAACCACTAAACACTGCACAAATCACTAGTTACTAGTTACAGTCTTCTCTTTTACTTTCTCTTTTCCCCTGCCTTTAGGTACTATTTTAAACTTCAGCAGGAACTCTTCGTCATTTG
>CAYWKX010000050.1:0-8172 GCA_964459185.1 uncultured Muribaculaceae bacterium
GAATGATGTGTTTCTCTGTTCCCGGAATATTGACTTTGAATTGAGAAATAGCTATAAAACTATTCTTTACATGGTTTTTAAAATCAATCAATTTTACAGTGGGGCTTTTTTGCTGGGTTTTTCTATTTTCATATACAGGAGCATAACTCAAACGATGCTCCTTTAAAATTCCATACTCTTTGATAGCTTGGAGATGTTTTTTAGTTCCATAACCTTTATTATTCTTAAAATCATACTGAGGGTATTTATCGTCTAATTCATACATCATTCTATCTCTGGTGACTTTAGCAATAACCGAAGCTGCCGCAATAGAAATGCTTTTGCTATCCCCCTTTATAATTGATGTTGTTGGTATGTTAGTTTCTATCCTCATGGCATCAATTAATAAATGCTCTAACTTAACATCAACTTTTTGAATGGCCTTTAACATTGCTTCCTTGGTAGCTTGATAAATATTTATCTCATCTATCCTGTTTTCACCTACTATTCCTATACCTATTGCTATGGCCTTTTCTTTAATGATATCGTAAAATAAATTCCTCTTTTTCTCGGATAATTTTTTTGAATCAGTTAAACCCTCTAAATAAAAATCTTGTGGTAAAACGACACAGGCTGCTACCACACTTCCTACTAATGGTCCTCTTCCTACCTCATCTATTCCCCCAATTATTTTAATTCCTTTATCGTATAGTTCCTTTTCATATTTGTATAAATCTTCCATAACTACCTACTTATATTTATTCATAAAATTTTTTACATCTATTTGCTTACTTGTTCTAATTGTTTGATTCATTTTATCATGTAAATTTTTTGCTCTTTCCGCTGGTGTTTGATAATTATCTTTTCTAACCATAGACTCTGATTGATTAACATTAAACATTTTATTTACAAATTGTTTTTCTCTCCCTCTAGCTAATTTAACATCACTATTATGATTAGCTTTCCATGTCTGATCAAATACCTCAGTTAAATCTTGTTTTCTATCTCTTCCTAACATTTTATTCACTTCTTTCTATCATCATATATATAAATTATAACATTATAGAAAAATAAAAACAAGGATTAATACATTCCTTGTATTTTCTTAATATCCACTTCTGATAAATCATCCAAACGCCATTTACCATCCTCATCTTTAATTACTTCTAATTCTAAAGTATAAGTAACTTTATCAGTATTTGACTCTAAGTTCTCTAATTTATCATTATTATATTCTTCTTTAGTATAATTATCTTTTGATAAATAGTCACTATCAAGTTCATTAATAACCCTTTTATAATCCATTACCTCAATTTGAGTTGTTACAATCGCAGTATCACCATCAATTTCTTCATCTTTAATTTCATAGACTAAATTTTTATATTGATCCTCGATTAATTTACGGTAACGGGTTTGTTGTTCATCAGTCAAATCGGCATTTGTTACAACTATACCTATCTCATCCTTAATATCCCTATCTAGCATATTATATTTAGTAAATAATTCTTCTACTTTACTCCTTGGACTATTACTTAATGAGCATCCTACTACAAGCAACATTGACATAAACAAAATTATTTTTTTCATTGTATCACCATTTATATGATAACCAGGAATATTTTGTTTATACTAAAAATTATAATTGTTTAATTCTTGAATAATACTTTCTGATTTATATCCTAAACCTAATAAATATTTATATATCTTATCCTTCAATAATATCCCTTTATATTTTTTATTACTCTTAATATTTTTATTAATTAGTTTATTTATTTTTTCTCTAATAATATCTTCATCAATTAATGATATATATTTATTAATGATATTATTGTCAATATGATGGTTATTTAATTCTCCTGCTATTTTATATTCCCCCATGGTACTAAATTTTAATTTATCATTAATAAATGCCTTAGTAAATAATTCATCATTTAGTAATTTATTTCCTAATAACTTATTTATTATAACGTTAATGAATTCTTCCTCAATATTTTTTCTTTTTAAATATTCTTTTACTTCATTAATACTTCTTAATCTTATTAAGATATATTTAACACATTTATAATAAATATCATAATTGTCATTATCTTTGATTATTTTATCAAGCGATTCAATACTATTTTTAAATAATAATTTATTATCCAAGATAACATCTTCATATAAAGTAATAACTTGACCATTATCTAAAAATAATTTATATTTATTCCCATTTATTTTTTCATACTTATTAATTCTCATTGTTCTACCTCTTTTAATATAATTATTTTAAAAAGATCAAATAATAATATTTGATCTTTATAATATTATGATATTGTTTGATTATGGTGCCTGATTCGTTACATTAGCAATTAAGTTAAACGAATAAGTTTGGCCTTGCATCCCCGCTGGTGTTACACCAGAATGGTCTGTCCCATCAATCCAAAGATACAATTTATATGTCCCCGTAATTGTTTGGTCACTAGCTAATGTGATAGTAGAGCCTTGGGTCTTACCTGAAAAGTTGCCTGATGCTCCACTGATAGTAACATCCTCGGTCGTATATTTTACCAGCTCATATTTTAATGATGTGTCAATTAAAGCAGATGGCAAAGTTGTTAACTTTAAAGTAAAATCAACATACAAAGTACTTGAACCGGTTAAAGTCACGGTTGTAACATAACCAGAAGTTTTAGAAGCCACAGGTATTAAATTTTCATCACCACTAGAACTAACTGATTCCTCGACCGATGCCCCTATAACAGTAAAAACAACTCCGGTTTGTTGAGCTTCATTCGAGCTCCAGGAATACCATGCAAAGGTTATGCCAGAAACAACCACAATAAGAGCTACAACAGCAACAATAGTACTAATTGCCCTTCGCATTTCCATAAATTATCACATCCTATGTTAATTATAAACTAATCAATTTATAAATACAATAGTTTTTTTATTATTTTACACCTTTTTAATGTTTTGGTTTAAAAATAAGTGCTAGGAAAAAAGCCATAATAATTGCAATACTAATACCCGCTGAAGTTAAGTCAAAAATACCAAAGGCTAATCCTAAAACCCCAATTTCACCAGCTACATCCATTGCTCCATGAACTAATAAATGTCCAAATGAAGTTATTGGAATTAAAGCCCCTGCTCCACAATACAAAACAAGTTTATCGTATATCCCAAATATATCTAGAAAAGCCCCTATTACAACAAATAAAGAGGTTACGTGCCCTGGAGTCAATTTTGTATTATCCAAAATTATTTGTGATATTAAACAGACAATTCCCGAAAATAGGAAAGCATATAAGAAGATCATGATATTACCTCCAAACTAATAGCGTGGGCAATCCCAGGAATACTTTCATTTTGGAAAGTTAAAGATGGGGAAAAGATAGCCCCTGTTGGTACAAATAAAACTTTCTTTAGTTGTTTTTTCTTCATTAAGTCTAATATATATCCATAAGTAACTAAAGTACTACAAACCGGTCCACTCCCTCCAGCATAAACGGGTTGTTTATCTATATCATATATCATAGTTCCGCAATCATCATATTTAGAGGATAAATCAATCTTATATTTTTTTCCCATATAATCAATTAAAATCTTTTTACCATATACTCCCAAATCCCCTGTTAATATTAAGTCATAATAACTAGCTTCTCTTTTTAAATTTGTTAAATGATTATAAATTGTATCAGCAGCCGCTGGAGCCATAACCGCCCCCATATGATTAGCATTAACTATTCCTAAATCCACTACTTTGCCGATGGTTGAGGACTCAATTTTAATATTTGTTTTTTCATTAGTTAGTAAAATTGAGGATGCTCCAGTTACTGTAAAAGTCGCCGTTTTGGGTTTTGGAGTACCATATTCTGAGGGGTTACGGAATTGTTTTTCAGCGACCATATTATGACTGGACGTTGAGACAATAACTTTTTTTACTTTCTTGCTATCAATAAAAGTAGATGCTATTATTAACCCTTCCCCACTAGTGGCACAAGCTGAATATATCCCAAAGAAGGCAATTAAAAATTCTCTAGTAGCATAATCAGAAGCTGCTAATTGATTTTGTAAATCTCCAGATATTAATAAATCAATATCACTATCTTTTAAATTATTTCTCTTAATTATATTACTAATGCTTTCTATTAATAGTTTGCTTTCAGCCTTTTCAAAACTTTTCTCTTCAAAATATAAATTCCCATCATAAACCTTATCAAAGTATTTTTTTAATGGACCATTTTTTTCATATGGTCCTGCGATGGTATAACTATCCTTAATATAAACATTATTATATTTATAAGTCATTAGATACCTCCTATTAACAAACGAATTAAACCAAAAAGATAAACACTAACTACTCCATATAAGATAACTGTTCCAGCTAATTTAAAAATGTTAGCACCAATTCCTAAAACTAGTCCTTCATTTTTATAATCAATCGCCGCAGCCGTCATTGAATGAGCAAAACCCGTAATAGGAATAATTAAAGCACTTTTTAATTTAGTAACAGCCACATCAAAAACACCTAAGGCTGTTAATATAGAAGCTAAAACTATTAAGGTAATAATTACTAAAACCCCCGATTCCTTTCTTGGTAAATTAAACCACATCTCATATGCCTGTAATAAAAGCTCACTTAAAGCTCCCAGCACCCCCCCACAGAAGAAAACTACCAAACCATTTTTTAACCTATTTTCTTTAGGAGTAATTTTATCAACAATCTTTTCATATTCCTGTTTTTCCATAATATCACCGTTATTATTATCTTAATAAAAAATAAAAATATACAAAAAAATTAGATTTCTCTAATTTTCTTAAATAAATAATCTTATACAGTTATAAGGAATATTTTTTTATAATATTAAGCCATAGTATTATGCATTTCCCTTAATTTTCTTAATATTTTCTTCTCGTGTCGAGATACTTGTACTTGACTTATTCCTAAACTATCCGCTGTTTCTTGTTGTGTTTTATCCTGAAAATATCTAATATAAATTAAATCTTTTTGAGATTTATCTAATTTATTCATATTATCTAACAACATTAAATTATCAATATCATATTTATCATTTTTTGAAGGAATAACATCTTCAAAGAAGAGACTTTTTCCATCTTCTTTAATAACTCTATCTAAACTATCAACCTGTAAAGTAATAGTTTCTATCTCATTAATTATTCTTTCATCTACTTCTAAAAATAATGATATTTCATAATTTGAAGGCTCTTTCATTAACTTTTGGGTTAGGATAGATTTAGCTTCATTTATCCTCTTCCATAAATACAAATATTCTTTTCCTAATTTAATATTTCTATTATTATTTATATATTTAAGTACTTCTCCCAAAATATAAGTATATGCATAACTAGTAAATTTAGTATGATAGGTATCTTTAAAATTATAATAAGCCTTAATCATTCCCATGACAGCTACTTGATAAAGATCTTCTTTTTCATAATAACTAGTATATTTATTAATAATTGAATAAATCAAATTCTCATTATCTAATATCAAATTAGTTAGTTGCTCGTTCATATGATTCTCCTTTATATTGAATAAAAAGCTTCAAATTCATTATTTATACATATTAATTTATTAAAAAAACTATGATTTTTATTACTATTACAAATAAATAACTTCCCCTCTCTATTATTAATTTGTTCATTATATTCTATTAAGCTATTAATACCATACATATCAATAAAGCTTAATCTATCAATATTAATTACAATATATTTAAAATCTTCAATTAAACTATTTAATTTATCATAATTATCTTTATTTAAGATACCACTTAACCTAATAAACAAAATCCCTTTCCTAAACTCCATATTCATGTTTAGCAATCTATCACCTTCTTGTTATAATTTAACATACATCTTTACTTTTTTATACTCCTTCGACAATACTAGCTAAATTATTTGGTCGACATTTTTTTCTTTAAAACAATTAATATAAAAAAGCCAATCATAAGAACAACTATGAAGAAAATTGGAAAAGCATTAAGATTTTTTTCAGTCACATCCAAAGTATTTATAAGAGGGATCTCCTTATTATTAGTTAATTCGTCTTGCGGGACTTCCTCAATAATATCTCCTGTTTGTTCTTCTTGTATTGTTTCTATCGGTTCTTCTATTTCCAGAATCACTTCTGGTTGTTCTACTATTTCTTCTTCAACTTCCGTAATATTATTAGATACCTGATCAATATCTTCTATTTCATTTATTATTTCTTCAGGTATTTCTATTTCCCCTAAATCATCTTCATTAATTAAATATCGGTAATATATTTTATAATCTTGTTCATCTCTTAGATAATCCCCATTATCTAAAAAAGCATAATAATTATCATCATAATATTCTTTTTCTATATTATAATGATAAGTTAGTAGTTCCCTATATCTACATTTTTTGGTGGGCATATATAAAATATTGAAAGGGTCTTTTTCAATTAATTCAAAAGAATAAAGAATATCTGTATAATCAGTATCCAAAATCCAGGCAGAATCAACTTGATAAAAAGTAACATCGGTACCTCCCATTATAGATGCAACTGACTTACTATAAAGTCTATTATTATATAATCTAATATTATAGTCAGAATATTTACTGTTGTTGGTTACTATTTCCATAGATAGTTTCTTCGTATCATAAGTATCCTTCAAATCTAATTCAATCCTTCCGTTTTGATAAACTACAAAAAACATTAAATCACAGTTATCACATTTAACAATATTGTAATCTATTTTATTCCCATCATAATAAATCTTAATTCTATCAAATAATAGATCCTCATTATTATTATCAATAACAATATATCTAGTCTTCTTAACTTCCATATAAGGATAAACGGTCATAGTTTCCTTTTCATATTTATCGCCTTCGGGGCAACTTTTTTGTAATTCACTGTAATCAGAATAAATATAATTATTTTCTTCTTCATACTCATAATTATCATTTAACCCCTTAGTTAAGTATTCTCCATTAATACTTTCCCTATAATAACGATATCTGATCTCTGTTTCTACCTCCATATCATCAGTTCCTATGATAAGTTCCTCCCAAGGACTATAAGTATCCGCATTAACATTACTAATAAAAAGAGTTAATGATAATAAGATAAAAAGTATTTTTTTCATTTCTTTCTTCCTTTCTTATCCTTTTTATTCTCCTTTATCTTTTCTCCCTAATATTAATATTAGTTTTTTTTCTTAAAAACCCTTCTTAAATAAAAAAAAATCTAACTTTTATGTTAGATCTTTTTATTTAATTAATATTGTTCAAATATTTAATAGCCTCATTAGCAGCGATTGTTCCATCATTAACAGCTGTAGTTAATTGACGATATTTCTTATTTCGGCAATCACCCGCAACAAAGATACCATCAATATCAGTCTTGCAATCATCAGAATCAATAGAACTATCTTTTTTTAATCCTAATAAATCTTTAACTATTGTTGTCTCGGGAATTAAACCAATTGATATAAACATCCCATCAACAATTAATTTTTTTTCATTATTAATCTCTTTAATCGTTATAGCTTCAAGTTGATCATTTCCTAATAAGGATTTGACTTCTACATTATTAATAATTTCTATATTATCTTTAGCATATAACCTATCCTTTAATGTTTCTTCGCAAGTTAAACTTTCAATATTATTAATAACATATACTTTTTTGGTAATATTCGCTAAATAAAGGGCATTAACTGCAGCAGTATTCCCTCCTCCTACAACGGCGACAATCTTATCTTTAAAGAAAGCCCCATCACAAGATACACAAAAGTGAATACCATTTCCAATTAAATTCTTTTCATTGTCTAAGCCTAACAATCTATAATGAGCTCCTGTTGCTATAATAATAGCTTTCGTTTTATAAACATTATCCTCTGTTATTATTTCCTTTTCTTGGCCATCTTTAATTTCAATGACTTCTTCTAGTTCAACTTCTACATTTAAATTAATTACTTGTTCAAACATATCGTCAGCTAGTTCATTTCCCTTTATGGCAATGTAACTTGGATAATTCTCCACTAAGGGAGATGAGGATATTTGACCCCCAATTGATTCTTTTTCTAAAATTAAAACTTTTTTGTTGGCTCTGGCTAAATATATTGCGGCAGTCATTCCCGCTGGTCCACAGCCTATTATTACAACGTCGTACATAATACCCCTATACCCTACATGATTCTATTTGTTTTTTGATGTTTGACA